>DATBAK010000040.1 GCA_036271555.1 Acidimicrobiia bacterium | reverse complement strand
GACCGACGGGTACTCGATCACCTCGATCACGCGGTCGTCGTCGCCTTCGACACCGACGATCGCGGCGCGCACGACAACCGGCACGGGCACGAGCGCGCCCATGTCGCGCGTGATGTCGTCGCCGTCCATCGTGTACGGCGGCGAGAGGATCGTGAGCCCGAGCACCTCGCGGTACCACTCGACCGCGGTGTCGACGTCGGCGACGCGCAACGCGGTGTGCGCGAGGCCCGTGATCAACGGATCACGCGCCGAACGCCGCGAGCATCGGACGCAGCCAGTCGTCGTCCGACGCGACCGACCGCCAACCGGTGAGCATGCCCTCGCTCATGTCGTCGCACCCGTAGCGCAGCGGGCCGTGGTCGTCGAGGATCGCGTCGGCGATTCGCCGCGCCGCTTCCTCCGCGGGCGTGTACGCACCGCGGATCGTCTGGCGGCTCTCCCACATCTTCTCGGCCTGCGCGCGGTAGAGCTCGTGCTCGATCGCGGGCGCGGGGCGATCCGACGCCTCGAGCATCTCGGTGATGATGGGCCCGGGCATGATCTCGACGACGCGGATGCCGAACTGCGCGACCTCCGCCTGCAGCGACTCGCCGATCGCGCTCACCGCCGCCTTGCTGGCGCGGTACGCGCCGAGATACGGAACCGGCGCGAGCAGTGAGGACGACGTGACGTTGCAGATCACCCCGCCACCCGCGGCGCGCAACTTCGGGATCGCGGCGCGCGTGACCGCGACGAGCCCGATCACGTTCGTCTCGAACAGCTTGCGCCAGAAGTCGAGCGGCATGACCTCGACGGGCAGGTTCTCGCTCTCGACACCCGCGTTGTTCACGACGACCCGGAGGCCGTCGGGCATCGCGATCGCGTCGCCGTCGGTGACGTCGAGCCGTTCGACGCGCAACCGGCCCTGCGCCGCCTCGGCGAGCCCGGCGCCCGCGCTCGTGTCGCGCATCGTCGCGATCGTGTCGAACCCGCGCGCCGCGAGCTCGAGCGCGACCGCGCGACCGATCCCCCGGCTCGCGCCGGTGACGACTGCGATCCCGTCGACGTCCATCTGTCGCTCCCCGCTCGACTGCGGAGCCGCAGCCTACGGTCCGTCGCGCGCCCGCCGGGTAGCGTCATCGCCGCCGACTTTCCGGGAGCCGTGACCTTGGACCTGCGTTTCGGCGCCGAGCACGAGGCCTTCCGTGCCGAGGCGCGCGAGTGGTTGACCGAACGTCTCGACGGTCCGTTCGCGGGCGTGCGCGGACGCGGCGGTCCCGGCGACGAGGACGCGTGCGTCGAGGAGCGGCGCGAGTGGGAGCGCGAGCTCGGCGCCGGCGGATGGATCGGACTCTCGTGGCCGAAGCAGTACGGCGGCCGCGAAGCGAGCCTGCTCGAGCAGGTCGTGTTCTACGAGGAGTACGCGCGCGCCGGTGGTCCCGGTCGCGTCGGCATCGTCGGCGAGGGACTGCTCGGTCCGACGATCGTGCACTTCGGCACCGACGAGCAGAAGCGCCGCTTCCTGCCCGGCATCCTCGACGGCACCGAGATCTGGTGCCAGGGCTACTCCGAACCGAACGCAGGGTCGGATCTCGCGAACGTGCAGACGCGCGCCGAGCGCGACGGCAACGAGTGGGTCGTGAGCGGGCAGAAGGTGTGGACGTCGCTCGCGCACTGGGCGCAGTGGTGCTTCGTCGTGTGCCGCACGAATCGCGACGCGCCGCGGCACCGCGGCGTGTCGTACCTGCTCGTGCCGATGGACCAGCCCGGGATCGACATCCGTCCGATCCGCCAGATCACCGGCGGCGCGGAGTTCAACGAGGTGTTCTTCACCGAGGCGCGCACGAGCGTCGAGAACATCGTCGGCGAGGTCGACGGCGGCTGGCGCGTCGCGATGGGCACGCTCGCGTTCGAGCGCGGCGCGTCGACGCTCGGGCAGCAGCTGACGTTCGAGAACGAGCTCCACGCGCTCATCGACGTCGCGCGCGGGCGCGGTCTGCTCGCCGACGCTGCGTTTCGCCAGCGCGTCGCCGAGGCGTGGATCGCGTTGCGCGTCATGCGCTTCCACGCGCTGCGCAGCCTCAGCGCAATGGAGCACGGCACCGTGTCGCGCGAGACCGCGATCCACAAGCTCTACTGGGCCGGCGTACACCAGCGGCTCGGCGAGCTCGCGATCGACTCGCTCGGCAGCGACGCACTCGTGGCCGACGCGTCGCCGGACGCGCCGGCGTCGGATGCGACCGCGTTCGCGCGCCTCTTCCTCTGGTCGCGCGCCGACACGATCTACGGCGGCTCCGACCAGATCCAGCGCAACATCATCGGCGAGCGGGCCCTCGGCCTGCCGCCCGAACCGAAGGTCACCGCGTGACGGCACCCGACTACCCGACCGCCCACCGCCTGCTCGAGGGAAAGACCGTGCTCGTGACCGCGGCCGCGGGCACGGGCATCGGCTTCGCGACCGCGAAGCGCTGCGTCGAAGAAGGCGCGCGGGTCGCGATCAGCGACGTCCACGAACGTCGGCTCGGCGAGTCGGCCGACGCGCTCGCGGAGCTCATGGGCGAGCGGCCGGTCGCGGTCGTCGGCGACGTTCGCAGCGAGGACGACGTGCAGCGCACGATCGCCGCGGTCGTCGACTCGCACGGCCGGCTCGACGTGCTCGTGAACAACGCCGGGCTCGGCGGCACGGCCAAGCTCGTCGACATGACCGACGAGCAATGGACGAACGTGCTCGACGTGACACTCACGGGGACGATGCGCATGACGCGCGCTGCACTGCGGGTGATGACGGCGGTCGGCGCGGGCGTGATCGTGAACAACGCGTCGGTCATCGGCTGGCGCGCGCAGGAGGGCCAGTCGCACTACGCGGCGGCGAAGGCGGGCGTGATGGCGCTCACGCGCTGCGCGGCGATCGAGGCCGCGCCGCACGGCGTGCGCGTGAACGCGGTCGCGCCGAGCCTCGCGATGCACCCGTTCCTGTCGAAGGTGACCTCCGACGAGGTCCTCGCCGACCTCACGACGCGCGAGGCGTTCGGCCGCGCGGCCGAGCCGTGGGAGGTCGCGAACGTGATCGTGTTCCTCGCGAGCGAATACTCGTCGTACATGACCGGCGAGATCGTCTCCGTGAGCAGCCAACACCCGTGATTGTGCTTTCCGGTCGTGCTCGCTCCGCTCGCCGCTCCTGACGCCTCAGGTTCACCCGCCAGTCAGGACGCCGCGGTGCGGTTGCGCGCGGGCGCGCACGCGGTCGCGAGGGCGCGGGCAACGTGGGACGCACGACGCTCGGGCAGCGCCGCAACCGTGACCCGCACCGCGGGCGGGCTCGCGAGGCGGAAGCGCGCGCCGGGCGCGACCGCGTAGCCCGCGTCCTCCAGCCCCCGCAGCGCGGACACTTCGTCGGGCACGGGCACCCAGACGTTCAGTCCCGACGGCGTCTCCACCTCGATGCCGTGCATCCCGAGCGCGTCGACCAGCGCGGTCCGGCGGGCGCGGTAGATCGTGGTGGCGCGCGCGAGCTGCGCGGTCACGGCGGCGTCGGCCCACAGATCGACCACGAGCCGCTGCAGGAGATGGCTCACCCAGCCCGGCCCGAGTCGCAATCGCCCTTCGACGCGCCCGAGCGTGGTCGCGTCGCCGGCGACGAGTGCGACTCGCAGGTCCGGGCCGAGCGACTTGGACACCGACCGCACGACGGCCCAGCGCGCGCGCTTCGCCGTGACGAGCGTCTGCGCAGGCGCGCCGGCCACCGGGCCCGCGTGGTCGTCCTCCACGACGAGGACCTCGGGGTGCGCGCGCAGCAGCGTCCGCAGCCTTCGCGCGCGCGCCGCGTCGAGCGCGGCACCGGTCGGGTTCTGCGCGCGCGGCGTCACGACGCACGCGTCGACACCACTCGCGAGCGCGGCGCGCAACGACTCCGGCACCGGACCGCGCGCGTCGACCGCGAACGGAACCGCGGTGAGTCCGAGCGCGGCCAGCAGGTCGAACACGCGCGGGAAGCCGGGGTCCTCGACCGCGACGCGATCGCCGGGTCGCAGCCACGCGAGCAGGACCCGCTCCACGCCGTCGAGCGCGCCGCTCAGGGCCACGACTCGATCGGCCGGGATGCCGTCGGCGCGCAGCTGCGCGCACGCGGCCGCGTCGAGGTCGGGCAGCGTCGCGGGCTCGCCGTAGCTCTTCGTGACGTCGGCGAGGCGGCGGAGGTGCGGGCGCAACGACGGCATCAGCGCGCCGTCCGGGTTGCCGAAGCGGAGGTCGAGCACGCCCGCGGGCAACGGGCGGTCGGTGGCCACCGGCAGCGGCGGGCCGGCGGCGACGAACGTGCCCCGCCGGCCGTCGCCACGTACGACCCCCCGCTGCGCGAGCGACCGGTAGGAGGCGGCGACCGTCGTCGGTGAGAGACCGAGCGTGGCGGCGAGCTCGCGCACCGTCGGCAGTCGAGTCGCCGCAGGCAGCCGCCCGCTTGCCACCAGCCGCTCGACCCCGCCGCTCAACTCCGCGGCCGATGAAACCTTGAGTTGATACAGTTCCCGTACAGACATCATTTTGTAGTGTAACAAATACGAGGGCGACGATGAACCAGGGTCCGATCACACCGAGCGAGAGCACGCGGGTCCGGCGACTGCCCGAACGCGACGCGTCGAGCTGGGAGCAGGTCACCGCGATCCTCGACGAGGGCTTCGTGTGTCACGTCGGCTTCACCGGGAGCGACGGGCGCCCGTACGTGATCCCGACGACGTACGGACGCATCGACGACGTGCTGTATCTGCACGGCTCCCCCGCTTCCCGGATGTTGCGGACGCTCGCGGGGGGCATCGACGTTTGCGTCACGGTGACGTTGATCGACGGCTTCGTGCTCGCGCGCTCGGCCTTCCATCACTCGATCAACTACCGGTCGGTCGTCGTGCTCGGCCGCGCGGTCGAGGAGAAGGACCCCGCCGCGAAGGCGGCGGCGCTGAACGCGTTCGTCGACCACATCATCGAGGGGCGCGCGGCCGACTGTCGGCCACCCGAGCCGGTCGAGGTGCGGAAGACGAGCGTGCTGCGGCTGCCGTTGCGCGAGGCGTCGGCGAAGATCCGCCGCGGTCCGCCGGTCGACGACGCCGAGGATCTCGCCCTGCCGGTGTGGGGCGGAGTCGTGCCGCTGTGGCTCCACGCAGGCGCGCCCGAGCCCGACGGTGCGCACACCGGCGGGACCGTCGCGATCCCGGCATACCTCCGCACCGACCAACGCGCCCGCCCGACCAGCGAACTGTGATGAGATGCGCCGATGTCGAAACGAGTCGCCGCCGGCGCCATTGCACTGATCACGCTCACGGCTGCCTGCTCGAGCACGAAGCACACGACCGCGCCGGGCGCCACCACCACGACGAAGCCCCCGACCACAACGGTCGCGGGCTGCACGCCGCCGGCGACCGGTCCGGTGCAGGTCGCCGCGGTGCCGAACGTCGCGAGCGACCACACGCTGACCTCGTTCGACGGCGCCCGCATCCGGCTGCACTGGTTCCCGATCGCGAACCCGCCCGCGAAGGGCGCGCCGACCGTACTCATGGGCCCGGGCTGGGGCTCCGGCGGCTCGACCGACACGCAGACGTCGGGCGCGCAGGGCTTCATGACGATCAAGGACCTGCGCGACGCGGGCTACAACGTCCTCACCTGGGACCCGCGCGGGTTCGGCGTGTCGACCGGCACGATCGAGGTCGACAGCGCCGACTTCGAAGCGCGTGACGTCGAGCGGCTCCTCGACTGGGTCGCGACGCAACCCGGCGTGCAGCTCGACGGCCCGCGCGATCCGCGCGTCGGCATGGTCGGCGCGTCCTACGGCGGCGGCATCCAGCTGACGACGGCGGCGATCGACTGCCGCGTCGACGCGATCGTGCCGTCGTGGGCGTGGAACTCGTTGACGACCAGCCTCGACAAGTCGCTCACGCCGAAGACCGGATGGGGCACGTTCCTCTACGGCGCGGCGGCCGGTCATCAACTCGACGAGCACATCAGCGCCGCGCAGACGTCGTCGCTCGCGACCGGCGTGATTCCCAAGACCGACCGCGAGTGGTTCGCGCAGCGCGGCCCAGGAAACCTCGTCGCGAAGATCCACGTGCCCACGCTGTTCGTGCAGGGCACCGTCGACACGCTCTTCACGCTCGACGAGGCCGTGCAGAACTACGAGATCCTGCGCGCGCACGACGTGCCCACCGCGATGATCTGGTTCTGTGGCGGCCACGGTGTGTGCCTCACGAACCCCGGCGACCAGCAGCAGGTCGAGCAGCGTCAGCTCGACTGGCTCGCGCACTACGTGAAGCGCGACTCGGCGGTCGCCACCGGACCCGGCTTCCAAACCGTCGACCAGAACGGCGCGACCTACTCCGCGCCGAGCTGGCCGTTGAAGGACGGCACCGCGATCGCGGCGAGCGGCTCGGGCACGTTGAGCCTCGTCACCGGCGGCGGCGCGGGGCCTGCGGTCGTGCCCGCGGGCACGGGCGGGCTGCTCGGCAACCTCGTCGGTCCGATCACGCCGAGCAAGGCGACGAATGCCGTGAACGTCACGGTGCCGACGGGCGCGACCGCAGCCGTGATCGCCGGACGGCCGGTGCTGCACCTCACGTACCACGGCACCGCGACCGGGGTCCGACCGATGCGCGTGTTCGCGCAGCTCGTCGACCCGACGACGGGGCTCGTGCTCGGCAACCAGATCACGCCCGTCTCGATCGTGCTCGACGGCAAGACGCATTCGTCCAACGCCGTGCTCGAGATGGTCGCGTTCACGACGAAGCCCGCGGGCTCGCTGATCCTGCAGATCGTCGCGACAACGGTGGCCTACGCGCAGCCGCGACTCGGCGGGAGCGTCACGATGACCGCGAAGCTCGAGCTCCCCCGGACGACGTTGACGCCGACCGCGCGCTAGACGGAATCGCCGGGCGGCACGAGTCGTCGACCCGCGGAGAAGCCGCCGTCGACCACGAGTGCGTGCCCGGTGACGAATGACGCGTCGTCGGACGCGAGGAACAGCGCGGCCGCCGCGATCTCCTCGGGACGACCGGGCCGTCCGAGCATGTGCTGCGCGATGAAGCGGTCACGGATCTCCGCGATGCCGTCGTCGAACAACGCCTCGGTCATCGGCGTGCGTACGAGTCCGGGGCAGACGCAGTTCACGCGCACGCCCGCGCCGCCGAAGTCGATCGCGAGGTTGCGCGTGAGCAGCACGACGCCGCCCTTCGACGCGCTGTACGCGGGTTGGCTCTGGATCGCCTCGAGCCCTTCGACGCTCGAGAAGTTCACGATGCTCCCGCGCTTCGCCGCGACCATGACCGGCAGCACGTGCTTGCACACGAGGAACGTGCCGGTGAGGTTCACACCGATGACGCGCTCCCACTCGGCGCGGTCGATGTCGAGCGCGGTGCCGAAGCTCTCGACGCCCGCAACGTTCACGCAGATGTCGAGCTGCTCGTGCTCCTGGAGTACGGACGACACCGCGGCGCGCACTGCGTCCTCGTCGCGCACGTCGGCGGCGACGAATCGCGCCCCGCCCCGAGCCGACCACTCCGACTGCGGCACCGCGTTCAGGTCGAGCCCGACGACGGTCGCGCCTTCCTCGGAGAATCGCTGCACCACTGCCGCACCGATGCCCGACGCCGCGCCGGTGATCAGCGCGACGCGTCCCTCGAGCCGACCGCTCACGACGCACCCTCCGACTCGGATGGCCGCGCTCGCTCGCCGCTCGAGCTCGTGTTGCGCGCCGCGGCCATGTACGCGGGCTTCTCGCCCCCGCCGTGCACCACGACGTTCGCGCCCGTGACGTACGCGGCGAGCGGCGACGCGAGGAAAATGCACACGTCGGCGATGTCGACCGGCTCGGCCATGCGGCCGATCGGGATCGACGCGCCGACCGACGCGATGCCGTCGTCGTCGCCGTAGAAGAGGTGCGCCTGCTCGGTCACCACGAGTCCGGCGGTGACCGCGTTCACGCGCACGGTGGGCGCGAAGTCGACGGCCATCGTCGTCGTGAGGTTGAGCAAGCCGGCCTTCGCGGCGCCGTACGCAGCCGACTGCGGCGAGGGCCGGATGCCGCTGACGCTCGCGATGTTCACGATCACGCCGCCGTCGGGCTGGTCCTTCATCACCGCGAACGCGCGCTGCGAGAACACGAGGGGCGCGGTGAGGTTCAACGCGATGATCGCCTCGGAGAAACGGGGCGACGAGGTCGCGGTGTCGGCCGGCGGCGAGCCGCCGGCGTTGTTCACCAACACGTCGAAGCGGCCGTGGCGATCGAGCGTCGCCGCGATCACCGCGTCGATCTGCTCGGGATCGCGCACGTCGGCGGCGACGAAGGACGCACTGCGCGCGCCCACACGCGGCAACGACTCGGGCTCGTGCCGGCAGCACACGACCACCTCGGCACCGGCTTCGAGAAAGCGCGCCGAGATGCCCGACCCGACGCCGCGGCACCCGCCGGTGACGACGACGACCCGTCCCGGCAGCGGGACCGGTGCTTCCCTCTCCGCGCTCGGCACCGAGGAGTTCCTTTGTTCGCGCAAGTGGCGCCCGTGGGCGGCGGCAGCCTACGTTGAGCCGGCTTCTGACGCACCGTCAGATCCGTTCTTCGACGAGCGTTCTTCGACGAGGTCGCGCGTGACGCCGGACAAGCGGATGACGATCGACGAGATCGTCGGCGAGATCCGAGACGGCATGACGATCGGCATCGGCGGCTGGGGCTCGCGTCGCAAGCCGATGGCGCTCGTGCGCGCGCTGCTGCGCTCGCCGGTGCGCGACCTCACGCTCGTCACCTACGGCGGACCCGATGTCGGACTGCTCTGTCGCGCGGGCAAGGTGCGCAAGGTCGTGTACTCGTTCGTGTCGCTCGACTCGATCCCGCTCGAGCCGCACTTCCGCGCCGCGCGGCAGGCCGGCGAGGTCACGACCACCGAGCTCGACGAAGGCATGTTCCTGCTGGGGCTCCAGGCCGCGGCGTGGCGGGTGCCGTTCCTGCCGACGCGCGCCGGGCTCGGGACCGATGTCCTCCGACTCGGCGCCGACATCCGCACGGTGAAGTCGCCCTACGACGACGGTGAGGAGCTCGTCGCGATGCCCGCGCTCGAGCTCGACGTCGCGCTCGTGCACATGAACCGCGGCGACCGCGGTGGCACCGGCCAGTACCTCGGCATCGACCCGTACTTCGACGACCTCTACTGCCTCGCAGCCAAGCGCCGGTTCCTCTCCGTCGAGAAGATCGTCGACACGGACGACTTCTTGAAGGAAGGCCCCGCGCAGTCGTTGCAGATCAATCGGCTCATGGTCGACGGCGTCGCCGAGACACCGGGCGGCGCGCACTTCACGTCGTGCCTCCCCGACTACGACCGCGACGAGGCGTTCCAGCGCGAGTACGCGGCGACGGCGAAGTCCGAGGATGCATGGGACGCGTTCCGGGCGAAGTATCTCGACGTGAGCGAGGCCGACTACCAGCGCGCGGTGAAGCCGTGAGCAGCCAGGCACAGCCCGAGCGGCGCCGGAGCCTCCGCGCCGATGCCTGGTCTCGATCGAGCGAGGGCGACGCCGCATGAGCACGGACACGACGCGGACCGGACCCGCGACTCGGGCCGAGATCTGCGCGGTCGCGTGCGCGGAGGCGTGGCGCGGCGACGGCGAGATCCTCGCCAACCCGATCGGCACGATTCCCACGATCGGTGGCCGCCTCGCGAAGGCGACGTTCGAACCGCTGCTCGTGATGACCGACGGCGAGGCGATGCTCGTCGAGAACATCCTCCCGCTCGGTGTCGACGACCCGCCCAAGGTCGTGTCGGGCTGGAACCCGTACCGGAAGATGTTCGACGTCGTGTTCAACGGACCGCGCCACATCCTGATGGGCGCGACGCAACTCGACCGATTCGGCAACCAGAACATCGCGTACATCGGTCCGGCCGACCGGCCGACCGCGCAGCTGCTCGGGTTCCGAGGCACGCCGGGCAACACGATCAACAATCGCACGAGCTACTGGATACCGAAGCACTCCCCGAAGGTGTTCGTCGAGCACGTCGACGTCGTGAGCGGGGTCGGCTACGACCGCGCGGCCGAGCTCGGCGAGACCGCGGCGCGCTTCCATCGCCTCCCGCGCGTCGTGAGCAACCTCGGCGTGTTCGACTTCGAGACGCCGGACCACACGATGCGGCTCGTGTCGACGCACCCGGGCGTGACGGTCGACGACGTCGTCGCCGCAACCGGCTTCGAGCTCGCGACTCCGTCGTCGGTCGAAACGACGCGCCTGCCGACCGACGAGGAGCTGCGCCTGATCCGCGAGGAGATCGACCCGCTCGGTTTGGGCGAGCGCGAAGTCCCCTCGTGACGCCATGACGAGCGCCGCGTTGCGCACGCGCGCGACGCAGCTCTTCGGTACCGACGTCCCGATCGTGCAGACCGGCATGGGTTGGGTCGCCGGCGCGCGCCTCACCTCGGCAACGAGCGCGGCGGGCGGCCTCGGCATCCTCGCGTCGGCGACGATGACGCTCGACCAGCTGCGCGACGCGATCCGTGCGGTGAAGGAACGTACGGACCGCCCGTTCGGCGTGAACCTCCGCTCCGACGCGCCGGACGCGGGCGATCGCATCGACCTCCTCATCACGGAGGGCGTGAAGGTCGCGTCGTTCGCGCTCGCGCCCGGACGCGACCAGATCAAGAAGCTCAAGGATCACGGCCTCGTCGTCGTCCCGTCGATCGGCGCACGCCGTCACGCGGAGAAGGTCGCGGAGTGGGGCGTCGACGCGGTGATCGTGCAGGGCGGCGAGGGCGGCGGGCACACGGGCGCGGTACCCACGACGTTGCTCCTCCCCCAGGTCGTCGACGCGGTCGACCTGCCGGTGATCGCGGCGGGCGGCTTCTTCGACGGGCGCGGCCTGGTCGCCGCGCTCGCGTACGGCGCGAGCGGTGTCGCGATGGGTACGCGCTTCCTCCTCACGCAGGAGAGCACCGTTCCCGACATCGTGAAGCGCGCGTACTTGGAGCGCGCGGTCACCGACACGGTCGTCACCACGCAGGTCGACGGGGTGCCGCACCGCGTGCTGCGCACCGAGTTCGTCGAGCATCTCGAGCACGGGGGGCGCGCCACGAGCGTGCCGCGCGCACTGAAGAACGCGCTCGCGTTCAAGAAGCTCTCGGGCACTTCGTGGCGCGCGCTCGCGACCGAAGGCCTCGCGATGCGCAAGAACCAGGGACTCTCGTGGAGCCAGATCGTGATGGCTGCGAACACGCCGATGCTCTTGAAGGCGGCGATGGTCGACGGGCGCACGGATCTCGGCGTGATGTCGAGCGGGCAGGTCGTGGGCGTGATCGACGACCTCCCGCCGGTGGCCGAGCTCATCGCCCGTATCGTGTCGGAGGCCGAAGCGGTGCTGCAACGGCTGGAAGGTGCAGGCGCATGACGAGGACCCGGGTACCCGCGGTCGACGGCTGGTTCACGATGGACGAAGCCGCGCCCGCGTTGATCGGCGCGCGCGGCGTCGACAGCGGCAGCTACTTCTTCCCGAAGGCCGTCGCGACCTCCGCGAATCCCGCGGCGCCGTTCGAGGAACGCGAAGACGTGGCGCTCTCGCGGCGCGGTCGCGTGTGGTCGTACACGACGAACCACTACAAGCCGCCGGCGCCGTACGTCGCCGCCGACCCCTTCGAGCCGTACACCGTGCTCGCGGTCGAGCTCGAACAGGAGCAGATGATCGTGCTCGGCCCGCTCGCGACGGGCGCCGATCCGGAGCAGCTGCGCGTCGGGATGGAAGTGGAGCTCGTGCTCGGCCCGCTCTACTCGGACGACGACCACGAGTACGTGGTGTGGCAATGGGCGCCGGTCGCATGAATCATGAGTGGATGAGCCCGCGAGCAGGGCGAGCGCGACCATGAGCTCCGATCGGCAGGTCGCCGTCCTCGGTGTCGGCATGCATCCGTGGGGCAAGTGGGGTCGCAACTTCGTGGAGTACGGCATCGTCGCCGCGCGCGCCGCGCTCGCCGATGCGGGCGTCGACTGGCGCGACATCCAGTTCGTGTCCGGCGCCGACACCATGCGCAACGGCTATCCCGGCTACGTGTCGGGCGCGACGTTCGCGCAGGCGCTCGGCTGGCAGGGCGCGCAGGTCGCGTCGTCGTACGCCGCGTGCGCGTCGGGCGTCACCGCGCTCGCGACGGCACGCGCGCAGATCCTCGCCGGCTTCTGCGACGTCGCGTTGGTCGTCGGAGCCGACACCACGCCCAAGGGTTTCCTCGCGCCGAACGCCGGCGAGCGGGGCGACGATCCCGACTGGTTGCGGTTCCGTCTGCTCGGCGCCACCAACCCGACGTACTTCGGCCTCTACGCGCGCCGGCGCATGGATCTGTACGGCGCGACCTCCGACGACTTCGCGATGGTGAAGGCGAAGAACAGCAAGCACGGCGCTGCGAATCCGAACGCGCGCTACCGCGATGTCGTCGACATCGACGCGGTGCGCACCTCGCCGATCGTCGCCGACCCGCTGCGACTGCTCGACATCTGCGCGACGAGCGACGGCGCGGCGGCGATCGTCGTGTCGAGCATGGAGTACGCACGCGCGCACGGACACGCGTCACCCGCGCGCATCGTCGGACTGTCGACGGTGACGCCGAGCTATCCGAACCCGGTGATCGAGCTGCCGAACTTCGCGACCGACTCCGCGGTCGGCTTCGATGCTGCGCCGACGACCGGGTTCAAGGACTCGATCACACCGCACGCGTACGAAGAGGCCGGCGTCGGCCCCGGCGACCTCGACCTCGCCGAGGTGTACGACCTCTCGACCGCGCTCGAGCTCGACTGGTACGAGCACATCGGGCTGTGCGATCCCGGCGAGGCCGAGAAGCTGCTGCGCGCGGGCGACACCGCGATCGGCGGCCGCATCCCGGTGAACGCGAGCGGCGGGCTCGCGTCGTTCGGCGAGGCGGTGCCCGCGCAGGCGATCGCGCAGGTGTGCGAGCTCACGTGGCAGGTGCGCGGCGAGGCCGGCGATCGGCAGGTCGACGGCGCCAAGGTCGGCCTCTCCGTGAACCAGGGTCTGTTCGGCCACGGCTCCGCCGTGATCGTGACGAAATAAGTCGGCGGTCGCGCGCGCCGGACCGAGTCGAAATTGGCGAGCCGCCGTCGCAGGCGCTCGCGAGACTGCTCGCCGAATGGCCGAGACTCATTTCGACGAGTGGGCGGCGCGTCATTACAACCGGCTCTGGCCGCACCTGCTCGATCCCGACATCCTCGACGCGGCCGTCGAGGCGCTCGCCGACCTCGCCGGAGCGGGCCCCGCGCTCGAGCTCGGCGCCGGCACCGGTCGCATCACGCTCCCTCTGAGCGCGCGTGGGATCCGCGTCGACGGCATCGAGCTGTCGCAACCGATGGTCGACGTGCTGCGCGCGCAACCGGGTGGCGACGATGTCGCCGTGACGATCGGCGACTTCGCGACGACGCGCGTCGACGGCCCGTTCACGCTCGTGTATCTCGTGCGCAACACGATCACGAACCTGACGACGCAGGACGAGCAGGTCGCGTGCTTCCGCAACGCCGCCGCGCACCTGGCTCCCGGCGGACGCTTCGTGATCGAGAACTACGTGCCCGAGCTCCGTCGCCTCCCGCCCGGCGAGACGACCTACGTGTTCGACCACACCGACGAGCACCTCGGCTACGAGGAGTACGACTTCGATCGCCAGATCGCGATCTCGCATCACGCGTGGACGATCGACGGCGAGCTGCGCCAGTTCTCGTCGCCCCATCGCTACGTGTGGCCCGCAGAGCTCGACCTCATGGCCCAGCTCGCGGGACTCACGCTCGAAGCGCGCTGGAGCGACTGGCACCGCGCACCGTTCACCGGCGAGAGCCGCAGTCACGTCTCCGTCTGGCGCACGGCCGCGGCTGGGTAGCCGACGTGTTACGGTAACGGAACCGTTACCGAAGGAGCCGAGCATGTCCGTGACCGTCGTGCGCTACCGCACGAAGCCCGACCGGGGCGACGAGAACCAGGCGCTCATCGAGAAGGTCTTCCAGGAGCTCAAGGCCACCCAACCCGAGGGCCTGCGCTACACGAGCTTCCGGCTCGAGGACGGCGTGAGCTTCGTGCACGTCGCGATCGTCGACACACCCGACGGCAGCAACCCGCTCGGTTCGACCGCGGCGTTCAAGGAGTTCACGAGCGCGATCGCCGAGCGTTGCGAAGCACCGCCTGCCGCGAGCAGCGCGACCGAAGTCGGCCATTACTTCCCCGGTGCCAAGTGAGTGGCCAGGCGCAGGCCGGCGCAGTGGGCAGCCCCCGGACGACCGCTCGCCGTGTGCTTCGAGCGACGGAGGCCGAACCCGCATGAGTGGCGACGGCTCGCCGGTGCTCGAAGAGCTCGCGCTCGCGGAGGTCGAGCACAACCCGCGCAACAACCGGATGCGAGCGGTCTGATGCCGGCGGTCGCGCCCGCGGGCGATGCGTTCGAGGCGCTCGGTGATCCGAACCGGCGTGCGATCGTCGAGCTGCTCGGCGCGCACGAACGCTCGGTTCAGGAGCTCGCCGACGCGCTGCCGATCAGCCGGCCCGCGGTGTCGCGCCACCTGCGACTGCTGAAGGAGGCCGGGCTCGTGGTCGAGGAGGCACACGGCACGCGCCGCATCTACCGGCTGCACGGCGACGGCGTCGACGCGGTCGCGCAGTATCTGACCGATGTGTGGGGCGATGTCGTGACGCGCTTTCGGCTCATGGCCGAGAACACGGCACCGAAGTCGAAGTCGACGACCGCGACGCGCGCGAAGCGCACCCGATGATCGAGCCGCTGCGCCTCAGCTTTCCGATCCGCTGCTCCGCCGACCACGCGTTCGAGGTGTGGACGACGCGCACCGCGGCGTGGTGGCCGAAGGGGCACTCGACATCCGGTGATCCCGACACGCGTGTGACCATCGAGCCGCGCGTCGACGGTCGCATCTACGAGCGCACGCCCGAAGGCACCGAGATCGAGTGGGGTCGCATCACGCGCTGGGAGCCGCCGCGCGTGCTCGGCTACCGGTGGCACATCGGACGCGGGCCCGACGAGGCGACCGACGTCGAGCTCACGTTCGTCGACGTCGGCGACGGCACGACCCGGCTCGACATCGCGCAGACCGGATGGGAGCGGCTCGGCGCCGAGGGACTCGCCTACCGCGAGGCCAACACGAGCGGCTGGAGCGCGCTCATCCCCCACTTCACCGCGGCCGCCGAGAGCGACTGAGCAGCGAGCGGAGTGAGCAGGGCGGCCCGACCGAACTCGCAGCCCGGGTCACGGAGCCGCGAGCACCCGCGAGCGCGACCGATCACACCGAGACGGTCGTCAGATCCTCGCCGAACACGATCTCGCCGTCGAAGTGCTCGCCCGCGATCGCGACCCATTCCTCCGCAGTGTCGGCCGCCGGCGTCGGCACCTGGTGCGTGAGCACGAGCGTCTTCACGTTGCACCGCTGCGCGGTCTGCGCGGCCTGCACGACCGTCGAGTGGTAGTCGATCGTGTCGACGAAACGCGGCAACGGCACGCGCCGGACGAGGTCGTCGCGCAGCACGGTCTGCACGTAGACGTCGGCATCGCGGCAGAGCTCGTCGAGCCCGTCGCAGGGCAACGTGTCGCCCGCGAGCACCGCGGCCTTGCCGTCGTACTCGAAGCGGTAACCCAACGTCGGCTCGACCGGACGGTGATCGGTGCGCGCCGCGACGATGCGCAGGCCCGCGTCGTCGAACACGATGCCGGGCTCGAGCTCGTGCACGTCGAACTGCGGTTCCCACGTGAGGTCGGCGTGGTGCGCGAGGCGGTACTCGACGTCGGGCGCCAACATCGCGCGGAGACCCGTCATCACCTCGCCCATCCGCGGTGGGCCGTAGATCGGCAACGTGCGCGGCACCTGACTCATCACCCAATGCGTCGTGACGACGTCGTTGAGATCGCAGATGTGGTCGCTGTGCAGGTGTGTCACGAACACCGCGTCGAGCAACACGGGCACGACGCCCGCGCCGGCGAGCCGCATGCACACGCCGCGTCCCGCGTCGACGAGGATCGTCTTCCCCGCGGCGCGCACGAGCGTCGCCGCGCCCGCGCGGTCGCGATCCGGCAACGGGTTACCGGTACCCAACAGCACGACATCGATCGCCATCCGCCGATCAGATCACAGCGCGGCGAGCGCGCGCTACCGCGAGCCCATCACCTCGCGCTGGCGCTGCTCCATCACGGCGGTGACGAGCTCCACGACCGCGGCCGGCGCCTTCTGCACCGAGCCCGCGTCGAACGGCGGTTGCGGGTCGTACTCGATCGACAGTTGGATCGCCTGCGCGATCTCGGGACCGGCGATCCGGCCCATCAGCGTGAGCGCCATGTCGATGCCGGACGACACGCCCGCCGCGGTCACGTACTTGCCCTGCTCCACGACCCGTTCGCTCGTCGGCTCGGCGCCGTACTCGCGCAGCCGTTCGAGCGACGACCAGTGCGTCGTCGCACGCTTGCCCTGGAGCAGCCCGGCCGCGGCGAGCAGCATCGAGCCAGTGCACACCGACGTCGTCCACGTCGATGTCGCGTCGATCGCACGGATCCATTCGAGCAACGCGGCGTCGTGCTCGAGCTTGCGCGTCGCGAAGCCGCCCGGCATCACGAGGATGTCGGCACTCGTGACGTCGGCGCGCGCGATGTCGGCGACGAGGCCGAGGATCTGGTTGTCGGTGCGCACCGGTCCCGCCTTCTCACCGACGAAGCGGGTCGTTGCGCCGGGCAGGCGCGCGAGCACCTCGTAGGGGCCCACGATGTCGAGCGCGGTGATGCCTTCGAACACGTAGCAGACGATGTCCATGAGTGGCTCCTCTTCAGGCGGTGCGGGCACGAGCGGGACGGAAACGGTCTCGGTACTCGGTCGGCGACGCGCCGACGCGGCGGGCGAAGGCGCGGCGCATGGTGTCGACGGTGCCGAAGCCGGCGGCGCGGGCGACACCGTCGACCGGCAGCGCAGTGGTCTCGAGCATGCGTCGTGCGACTTCGAGTCGCGCACGCTCGACGTACGCGGCCGGCGAGCAGCCGACCTCGGTGCGGAACACGCGCGCGAAGTTGCGCGGGCTCATCGACACCCGCTCCGCGAGCTGCTCGACGCGGTAGTCGCCGTCGGGATGCTCGGCGATCGCGCGCTGCAGCTCACGCAGCGGGTCGCGCGCCGCGAGCTGGGCACCGAGCTGCGCGCTGAACTGCGCCTGCCCGCCCGACCGCTGCACGAACAGGACGAGGTGGCGCGCGGTGAGCAGCGCGACCTCTCGGCCGAGGTCGGCTTCGACGAGCGCGAGCGCGAGGTCCATGCCCGCGGTCACGCCGGCCGACGTGAAGACGTTGCCGTCCTCGACGAAGATCGGGTCGGCCTCGACCCGCACGCGCGGAAAGTCGCGCGCGAGCCGGTGACACGAGTTCCAGTGCGTCGTCGCACGGTGGTCGTCGAGCAGACCCGCGGCCGCGAGCACGAACGCACCCGTGCACACCGAGGCGACGCGCCGACAGCGCGGCGCGGTCCGGCGCACCCAGTCGACGAGACGCATGTCCTCCGCGGCGTCGTCGGCACCTTCGCCGCCGACGACGACCAGCGTGTCGATCGCGCCGCGGATCGACGCGAGCGCGCGGTCGGCGACGATCGCCGGCCCGCGGCTCGTGGCGACCGGCCCCGCATTCGCGGCCGCGACCGTCGTCGCGTAGGCGTCGGGCTCGGTGCCGAGGTGCCGCGCGACCTGCGCCGCGGCCGTGAACACCTCGTGCGGCCCGACGAGATCGAGCGCGGTGATGCGCGGATACGTCACGAAGACGACGCGCCGGGCCATCGAGGTCACCGGGTCAGTCTGCGGGTTCCCCGTGATGGCAGCAATGCCATTGGTCCGACGATTCCGGCCACGAGGGTTCCGGCCCGGTCCGACTAGATTGCCCCCGGCCATGGACCTGACCTTCTCCCCCGCCGAGACGGCCTTTCGGGCCGAGTGCCGGGACTGGCTCGAGGCCCACGTGCCCCGCACCGCGCTCCCGTCGGGCGACACGCCCGAGGGCTTCGCGCTCCACCGCGAGTGGGAACGGACGCTGTTCGACGCGCGCTGGGCGGTCGTGTCCTGGCCGCGCGAATACGGCGGTCGCGAGGCGAGCCTCTGGGAGTGGCTGATCTTCGAGGAGGAGTACGCGCGGGCCGGCGCGCCGCAGCGCGTCACGCAGAACGGCATCTTCCTGCTCGCACCGACGCTGTTCGAGCTCGGCACGCAGGAGCAGCAGGACCGGATCCTGCCGAAGATGGCGTCGGGCGAAGAGGCGTGGTGCCAGGGCTGGTCGGAACCGAACGCGGGCAGCGACCTCGCGGGCATCTCGTCGCGTGCGATCCGCGACGACGCCGCCGGCGGGTGGCGGCTGCGCGGGCAGAAGACGTGGACGACGCGCGGCGCGTTCTGCGACCGGCTCTTCGGACTCTTCCGCACCGATCCCGACGCACCCCGTCACGACGGCCTCACCTACCTGCTCGTCGACCTGCGCGCCGACGGTGTGACCGTGCGACCGGTCGAGCGACTCGACGGCGACGACGGATTCGCGGAGGTGTTCTTCGACGACGCGTTCGTGCCCGACGCCGACGTGCTCGGCGAGGTCGGTCGCGGGTGGAGTGTCGCGATGGCGACGACCGGTTCGGAGCGCGGGCTCACCTTGCGAGCGCCGGGCCGCTTCATGGCCGCGGCCGACCGCCTGATCGACCTCGCGCGTCGCGTCGCCGAGGACGCCGACGCCGATCCGCAGCTGCAGGATCGCGTGACACGCGCGTGGATGGACGCGCAGGCGTACCGCTGGCAGACGTTCTGGACCGTCACCCGGTTGGTCGCGGGCGAGCGTCCGGGCGCGGAGTCGAGCCTCGTGAAGCTGTTCTGGTCGGAGCTCGACGTGCGCCTCCACGAGACCGCGCTCGCGCTGCTCGGCCCGCACGCGGAGCTCGTCGGCGGCGAGTTCGCGGCGTGGATGAAGGGCTACGAGTTCTCGCTGTCGGGCCCGATCTACGCGGGAACGAACGAGATCCAGCGCAACGTCGTCGCCGAGCGCGTGCTCGGCCTCCCACGGAAGTAGTCGGAACCGCCGTGCAGTTCTCCTTCTCCGACGATCAGCTTGCGCTCCGCGACGCGGTGCGCGACCTCCTCGCGAAGGAGTGTCCGCCGGCGGCGGTGCGCGCGGCGTGGACGTCTCCGACCGGTCGGTGCGCGCCCGCGTGGAACGCGCTCACCGAGATGGGTGTGCTCGGTGTCGTCGTGCCGGAGACGGCGGGCGGGCTCGGCCTCGACGAGATCGACCTCGTGCTCGTGCTCGAGGAGACCGGCCGGAGCGCGCTGCCCGAGCCGATCGTCGAGACCGCGGCCGTCGTCGCACCGATGCTCGCGGCGCGCGGCGACGAGCGCGCGGCCGAGCTCGTGGCGGGCGCGAGCGCGGCGGCCACGCACGCGCTCTCGCCGCACGCGGTGTGGGCCGACACGGCATCGGTGATCGTCGCGATGGGCTCGTCGCAGACCGTCGTCGCGCCACGCGAAGCGTTCGTCCTCGGCGCGGTCGACTCGGTCGACGGCGCGCGCCGGCTGTTCGAGCTCGAAGTCGCGGGCGCGGTTCCGAGCGGCGCACCGCAGCACGACGAGTCGGAGGTCGACCTCGCGTTCGACCGCGCCGCGCTCGGCACCGCCGCGCAGCTCAACGGTCTCGCGGACCGCATGATCACGATGACCGTCGAGTACGCGTCGGCACGCAAGCAGTTCGGCGTGGCGATCGGCACGTTCCAAGCCGTGAAGCACCACCTCGCGAACGCGCGGCTCGCGCTGGAGTTCGCGCGCCCACTCGCCTACCGCGCCGCGTCGACGATCGCGAACGACGATGCCGACCGCGCGGTCGCGGTGTCGCTCGCGAAGGCATCCGCTTCTGACGCGGCGACGCTCGCGGCTCGGGTCGCGCTGCAGTGCCACGGCGCGATCGGCTACACGACCGAGTACGACCTCCACCTGTTCATGAAGCGCACGTGGGCCCTGGCCGCGACGTGGGGCGACGCCGCCTGGCACCGGGCCCGCATCGGACGCGCGATCCTGTGATCCCCCTCACGACGGGAGCAATGCGATGACCGAGGCCTACATCGTCGACGCCGTGCGCTCGCCGGTCGGACGGCGGGGCGGCGGGCTGGCCGGCGTGCACCCCGCCGATCTCGGCGCGCACTCGATCCGCGCGCTGGTCGAGCGCACCGGCATCGACCCGGCCGCCGTCGACGACGTCGTGTTCGGCTGCGTCGACACGATCGGCCCGCAAGCGGGCGACATCGCGCGCACGTGCTGGCTCGCGGCGGGACTGCCCGACGAGGTGCCGGGCACGACCGTCGACCGCCAATGCGGATCGAGTCAGCAGGCCGTGCACTTCGCGGCGCAGGCGGTGATGAGCGGAACGTCCGACCTCGTCGTCGCGGGCGGCGTGCAGAACATGAGCATGATCCCGATCAGCTCCGCGATGACCGCGGCCGAGCCGCTCGGCTTCGAGAACCCGTTCGTCGGATCGAAGGGTTGGGAAGCGCGCTACGGCACGCAGGAGGTGTCGCAGTTCCGCGCCGCCGAGATGATCGCGGAGAAATGGAACGTCACGCGCGACGACATGGAGGCGTTCGCGCTCGAGAGTCATCGGCGCGCCGCGCAGGCGCAGGACGAGGGTCGCTTCGATCGCGAGATCGTCGCCTTGGACGGCGTCGCCGCCGACGAGGGCGTGCGGCGCGACACGTCGATCGAGCGGATGCAGAAGTTGAAGACGCTGGTCGACGGCGGCCGCTTGACCGCCGCGGTGTCGAGCCAGATCTCCGACGCGTCGGCCGCGCTCTTGATCGCGTCCGAGGCCGCCGTGAAGGCGCACGGATTGAAGCCGCGGGCGCGCATTCACCATCTTTCGGTGCGCGGTGCCGATCCGATCTGGATGCTCACGGCACCGATCCCCGCGACCGCGCACGCGCTGGCGCGCTCCGGCATGAGCCTCGACGAGATCGACCTGGTCGAGATCAACGAGGCGTTCGCGTCGGTCGTGCTCGCGTGGGAGCGAGAGGTCGGCTACGACCCCGCGAAGCTGAACGTGAACGGCGGCGCGATCGCGCTGGGACACCCGTTGGGCGCGACCGGCGCGCGGCTGATGACCACGCTGCTCGCGGAGCTCGAGCGCACCGGCGGCCGCTACGGCCTGCAGACCATGTGCGAGGGCGGCGGCCAAGCCAACGTCACCATCATCGAGCGCCTCTAACGCTCCGTATGTTGCCGTTCGGTTCGTGGCTGGGATCCGGTCAGGTCAAAGTCAAAGCAAGAGCGCTATAACCGGGGACCCAGGCGGTGCGCCCGGTCTGCCCGCTATGCCCGGTCAGGTTTCGCCCATCGGATGACCACGGACACCCACAACGCCGCGAAAGCAAGGTCGATCGCCAGCCCGATGAGTCCGACCGTCACCTGTCCCGCGACGAGCTGCTGGATGCTGGCGACCGCGACGCCGATCCAGATGAATCCGAGGGTGCGCTCGATCCGCCAGCCGACGACGGTTTTGATCGGCGGCGGCCGCTCACCCTCAACGAATACGTCACGCTCGGCGTCCAACGACTTTCCCACGACCTCATTGTGCGCCGGAGCGGTCGGAGTTCGTCCATTTGGACACACAACCGATCCGCATAGTCGGCGCACCC
>DATBAK010000039.1 GCA_036271555.1 Acidimicrobiia bacterium | reverse complement strand
GTGCGCTCGCGTCTCTCGCTGCTGCCGCGCTTCCGCCGCCGCTTGATGGCGGTCCCGTACGACCAGGGCCGGCCGATCTGGGTCGACGACACGCGACTCGACATGACCTACCACGTGCGGCACACCGCGTTGCCGAGGCCGGGGTCGTGGGAACAGCTGATCGCGCTCACGACGCGCGTGCAGGAGCAACTGCTCGACCGCGAGCGCCCGCTGTGGGAGCTGTGGTTCGTCGAGGGTCTCGAAGACGGCAAGGTCGCGATGATCCAGAAGACGCATCACTCGCTGGTCGACGGCGTGTCCGGTGTCGACGTCGCGACGCTCCTCCTCGACCCGAGTCCCGACTACGTGCCGGCCGTCGTGGAGGACTGGACACCGGAGCCCGCGCCGAGTCCGTCGCAGCTGCTCGTCGAGACGCTGCGCGAACGCGCGACGGAGCCCGGCGAGTTCCTGCGATCGTTCCGTTCGTTGTTGCGCGGCCCGCGGCAGGCCATCGAGCGCGCGACCGAGCTCACCCGTTCGCTCGGCACGATGGTGAACACCAACTCCATCGCGCCGCGCACGTCGATCAACGGGCACACCGGGCGGCACCGCGTGCTGTCGGTGGTGCGCGTCCCGCTGGCCGACGTGAAGATCATCCGCACGGCACTCGGCGGAACCGTCAACGACGTGTTGCTCGCGGGCGTGGGTGCCGGACTCGGCCGCCTGCTCACGACGCGCGGCGAAGACATCGAGGGGCTGAGTCTGCGCGCGCTGATCCCGGTGTCGGTGCGATCCGACGATCAGTCGGGAACGCTCGGCAACAAGATCTCGGCGATGTTCGTGTCGCTGCCCGTGTACGACGCGCACCCCGTCGAGCGGCTCGACGCGATCGCCGAGCAAACGGCGGACCTGAAGGAGAAGCGCCAGGCGCTCAGCGCGGGGCTCATTCTCAACGTCGGCGACTACGCGCCGCCCACGCTCATGAGCCTCGCGGGCCGCGTGATGCACCGCCAGCCGTTCGTGAACCTCGTGGTCACGAACGTCCCCGGTCCGCAGCAGCCGCTCTACCTCCTCGGTGCGCGGCTCATCGAGGCGTTCCCGATCGTTCCCTTGACGCGCAACACCACGATTGTGGTGGGCATCCTCTCGTACGACGGCACGATGCACTTCGGCCTGTGGGCCGACCGCGACGCCGCGAGCGACCTCGAGGTCCTGGCCGGCGGCATCGAAGACGCCTTCGCCGAGATGCTCAAGGTCGCGGGGGAGTAGTGGGATTCGGGCGTTCGGTACCCTGCAACGCGTGACCGATACGCAACCGAAAGCCACGCGCCCGCCCCGCCAGGAGCAGGAGCCGGCGTCGGAAGAGGTCACCGAGGTTTCGCCCGGCGTGCTGCGGATGCAGCTGCCGATCTGGATGCCGGGCCTCGGTCACGTGAACATGTACGGGCTCGTCGACGACAAGGGTGTCGCCGTCGTCGACCCCGGTCTGCCCGGCCCGCAGTCGTGGAAGGCGTTGAAGCAGCGACTCAAGGCCGCGGGCTTCCGCATGCGCGACGTGCACACGGTGATCGTGACGCACTCGCATCCCGACCACTTCGGCGGCGCGGGCCGGCTCGCGAAGCAGGCGGGCGCGCCGATCGTCACGCACCACGCGTTCTCGACCTGGACGGTCAAAGGGCCGAGCGCGCAGCGCGCGCTGAGCGAGGGAGAAGCGCGCCGGCTCGAGCACGAGGCTGCGGCCGTCGCGCAGTCGGTCGACGTGCACCCCGACGAGATCCCGACCATCGCCGACGAGGACGCGCGCGGTGTCATCCCCGACGACACGTCGGAGACCGAGACGACGTCGAAGCCGTGGGGCACGCCGACACCGTGGGGCACGACGAATCCCGGACCACCGTTCAAGCGCCGCGTGATGATCCGCGCGTTGCGCATGCTCTTCACGCCGCCGGAGCCGTCGCAGCGCGTGCACCACGGTGAGCATCTCCGCCTCGCGGGTCGCGAGTGGCAGGTGCTGCACACGCCCGGTCACACCGTCGACCATCTGTGTCTCTTCGATCCCGAGACCGGCACGCTGCTGGCGGGTGACCACGTGCTCCCGACGATCACGCCGCACGTCTCCGGCGTGGGTCACGGCGACTCGTTGCGCTCCTACCTCGCGACGCTCGATCTCGTCGCGCAGCTCGACGGCGTGCGGCTCGGGCTGCCCGCGCACGGCGTGCCGTTCGACGACGTGCCCGGCCGGGTCGACGCGATCAAGCGTCACCACGAAGAACGGATGGAGCAGCTGCGCGCGGCATCGCTCGCGCTCGGTGCGGCGAGCGTCGTCGACCTCTCGCACGAGGTCTTCCCGAAGAAGCACTGGGGCACGATGGCCGAGAGCGAGACGTTCGCCCATCTCCAACACCTCGAGCACGCGGGCCAGGCCGAGGCGTGGACCGACGACGGAAAGCTCTACTACCGCGTGGCGCCCCGCAGCTGAGCGAGCGCAGCTGCCGGTGCTACGTCGTGGGCGATGTCGGCCGCGTGGCCGGAGGCTTCTTCGTCGTCGGTGTCGTCTTCGCGGTGGTCGTGGGCGCGACCGGCGCAGTGGTGGTCGTCGTACGCGGCGTCGGCGGGCGCACGCCCAACGCGTGCGACGGGGTGCCGACGACGTACACGGGCATGCCGACGTGCAGGTAGTTGTGGAAGTAGTCGGCGACCTTCATCGGGATGCGCACGCAGCCGTGCGAGGCCGGGTAGTTCGGCACCTCGGGGTAGCCGTGAATCGCGATGCCGCCGTCGAAGTAGAACGGCTTGTAGAGGTGGCCGAGCTTCGACGTACGCCAACCGTCGATGTAGTGCGTGAAGGCGAACTGACCGGGCGGCGTGACCGCGTACTGACAACCGGAGTCGCCGCCGCAGAACGCGTACCCACCGCCGCTCGACACCGTGACGATCTGCTTGATCCAGTTGTGCTCGTAGAGGACGAGGTACTGACCGTCGAGTGAGACCTCGACTCGGTCGGGCGGCGCGCCGGCCGGCGCCAACGGCTTCGGCCACTTGAAGAACGTGAGCGCGACCTGCACCGCGTTGCCGATGTCGCCGTCGCGCGGCAGACCCTCGACCTTCTCGACCGCGTCCACCGCGTACGCGGTCGAGGAGTCGTACACACCGTCGATCGGACCCGGGTCGATGTGCAGCTGCGCGAGTCGCTGCTCGTACGCGAGCACCGTGGGTCCGCGGTCACCGATGTGCAGACCGCCCGCGGTCGGCATCGCCTTCGCCGGCGGTTCCGGCTGCACCGGGATCGTCGTCGTCGTCGGCATCGGTCGCGTCGTCGTGGTGGTGCTCGCGGTCGACGCGGTCACGTGCGCGGGTGCGAACGTCGGGAGCGTGCCCGCCGCGGCGCTGCCGCCACTGCCGAATCCGAAGACGTACGTGTACGCGCCGACGAGCACGGCGCAGGCCGCGACGATCGAGGACGTCACGATCAGCAGACGCAGACGCTTGTGCACGGCGAGGGGTTCCTGCAGACAGCCGGGGAGACCGCACTTTACCGGACGGTGATCACCGATCCGGGGACAGGCAGAGCCCGTCCGAAAGGCCGCTTACGAAGGCGTGGGCTGCGATTCCTGCTCGAGCAGCCGCTCCAACGCGGCGTCGTCGAGCGCGGCGATGCGGAGATCGAGGAGGACGTCGAGGACCTCGTTGGTCGCGATCAGATCACGCGACGCGAACTTCTCGAGCGCCACGTCGATCAGATGAACGATCCGGTCCTGGTTCATCGGGATCCTCCCTACCTCGTTCGTTCACGGTAGCCGCTGGTATGTACCCCAACGCGCGCGCGGAGATTGCGAGTCCGTGAACCTCGTCACAGTTGGACTCCGTTCCCGCAGGAACGGTCGGGTCGCCCGGCGGCACGACCGACTGGTCGAGTGAGGCGTCAGGAGCGGCGGGCGCAGCGAGCGCGACCAGAAGTCATTGGTCGAGAGCCTGCTGGAAGGTGTTCCAACCGAGGGTCGCGCACTTGATGCGCACCGGGAACTTCACGACGCCCTGCAACGCCTCGAGATCGCCGAGCCGTACACCTTCGAGGTCGGCCGCGAGATCGGAGCCGTCGCTCTCGCCTTCGAGCTTCGACTCGTGGATCGACATCATCGCCTTGAACGCGCGGATCAGCTTGCGCGCCTCGTCGATCGACTTGCCCTTCACGGCCGCGCTCATCATCGACGTCGAGGCCTGTGAGATCGAGCAACCCTGACCCGAGATCTTCACGTCGCGCACCGTGTCGGTCTCGGGGTCGATCTCGACGTAGAGCACGACCTCGTCGCCGCACAGCGGGTTGAAGCCCTCGACCTTGCGCGCCGGCGGTACCGGCAGCTCACCGCGGTTTCGCGGCGAACGGTAATGGTCGAGAATGATCTCTCGATAGAGGTCTTCGAGGCCCGGCATCGCTTCGATCCTAAACCTGTGTCATCCCGTGAAGAATTGTTGGGCTCGTCCGAGCGACTCGACGAGCGCGTCGACGTCGGCTTCGTCGTTGTAGACGTACGTCGAGGCCCGGGTCGTCGCCGGCACGCCGAGCTCCCGCATGAGCGGCTTGGCGCAGTGGTGGCCGGCCCGCACGCACACGGCATCGCCGTCGAGCACCTGGCTCACGTCGTGCGCGTGGATGCCGTCGAACAGGAACGACACGGCGCCGCCGCGCACCGAGATGTCGAGCGGTCCGTACACCTTGAGCGAGTCGGGGAAGTGCTCGCGCAGGCCGTCGAGCATGTAGCGCGTGAGCCGCATCTCGTGCTCGCGTACGGCCGGCATCCCGAGCTGCTCGAGGTAGTCGATCGCCGCCGCGAAGCCGACCGCTTCGGCGATCGCCTGCGTGCCGGCCTCGAACTTCCACGGCAGCTCGTTCGTCGTGAAGCCGTCGAGGCGAACGTCGCGGATCATCTCGCCGCCACCGAGGAACGGCGGCATCGCGTCGAGCAGCTCCTCGCGACCCCACAGCGCGCCGATTCCGCTCGGCCCGAGCATCTTGTGCGCCGAGAACGCAACGAAATCGGCGTCCCACGCCTGCACGTCGGTGGGCGCGTGCGGCACGAACTGGCACGCGTCGACGAGCACGAGCGCATCGCGCGCGTGGGCGGCGTCGGCGAGGAACCGAATGTCGTTGATGGTGCCGAGCACGTTCGACATCGCGGAGATGCCGAGCAACGACGCGCCGTCGAGCAGGCGGTCGAGGTCGGTCAGATCGAGCTGGTAGTCGGCGGTCATCGGGATCCACCGCAGCTCGATGCCGCGCTCGGCGGCCAGGATGTGCCACGGCACCACGTTCGCGTGGTGTTCCATGTGGCTGAGCACGACGACGTCGCCTTCGTGCAGGTTGGCGCGCCCCCAGCTGTACGCGACGAGGTTGATCGCCTCGGTCGCGTTGCGGACGAACACGACGTCGCGCGACTTCGGTGCGTTGATGAACGACGCGACGCGCGCACGGGCGGCTTCGAACGCGGCGGTCGACTCCTCCGCGATCGTGTAGACGCCGCGATGGATGTTCGCGTAGTAGTTCCGGTAGCAGTCGTCCATCGCCGCGAGCACCGACTCGGGCTTCTGCGACGACGACGCGGAGTCGAGGTACACGAGCCGCTTGCCCGCGACCTCGCGCCGGAGGATCGGGAAGTCGCGCTTGATGCGCGCGACGTCGAGAACTGCGCTCATGCGGCTCCGACCTCCGGCGCTCGATCCGCACGGTGAGGGGTTGCGCCGATGCCGACCGCGCGCTCGGTCTGCGCCTCGCTGCTCATTTCGCACCCGCCGCGGCGCGGAAGGCGTCGAAACCTTCGTTCTCGACGGTACGCGCGAGCTCGGGTCCCCCGTTGGCGACGACGCGGCCGTCGAGCAGCACGTGCACGTGGTCGGGCACGAGGTGCTCGAGGATGCGCTGATAGTGCGTGATCAGCAGGATGCCGAGCTCGGGCCGGTCCTTGCGCACCTCTTCGATGCCGCGGCTCACGATGCCGAGCGCATCGATGTCGAGACCGGAGTCGGTCTCGTCGAGCACCGCGACATCGGGCTGGAGGAGCGCCATCTGGAGGATCTCGTTGCGCTTCTTCTCGCCGCCCGAGAACCCTTCGTTCAGGTAGCGCTCGGTGAAGCGCAGGTCCATCCCGAGCCGCTTGGCCCAGTCGAGCAGGTTCATGCGGACCTCGAGCACCGAGAAGTCGTCGATGCCCTTGCGGGTCGCCATCGCCTGGCGCAGGAAGTTGAGGACCGACACGCCGGGGATCGCCTCGGGGTGCTGGAAGCCGAGGAAGAGACCGCGGGCCGCCCGCTCGTTGGCGGGCAGGGCGGTCACGTCCTCGCCCTTCAGCAGGATGCGGCCGGCGGTGACCTCGTAGGCCGGGCTCGCCATCAGCGTGCTCGCCAGCGTCGACTTGCCCGAACCGTTCGGCCCCATCAGGGCGTGGATCTCGCCGGGTCCGACCGCGAGCGAGACACCCCGGAGGATCTCCCGCTCGGCCACGCGCACGTGGAGGTCGTCGAGGGCGAGGATGGGCGGCGCCATGGGCGCCATTGTAATAACACTACGGCCGTAGTGGAAATCCCGCGGGCGGGAGCGACTACCTGTGTCCTCGGAGCGCCGGAGAGGGCGGGTTCGGGCCACAGTTGCGGTGGATGCGGCGATCGGGCGCGGCAGACTGCCGGAGATGACCTCGCTCGACGTGCGGCACCGCTTCCCGGGCCTGGCCGACGGTTGGGTGCGCTTCGACGGACCGGCCGGAACCCTGCCGGTCGACACCTCGATCGCGGCGATGCAGGACTACCTGACGAGCCCTGCGCCCGCGAACGTCGGCGGCACCTTCGCCGCGAGCGAGCAGACGACGGCGATGGTGGCCGAGGTGCGCGAGGAGGTCGGGCGGTTCCTCGGTGCCGCGGGCGAGCAGGTGATCTTCGGCGCGAGCTCGACCGCGCTGGTGTTCCACTACACGCGCTCGCTCGCACGCACGTGGAACGGCGGCGAGCGGATCGTGTGCACGCAGCTCGATCACGACTCGAACATCACCCCTTGGGTGTTCGCGGCGCGCGACGCGGGCGCCGAGGTCGCGCTCCTGCCCGTCGATCCGCGCGATGGCACGCTCGATCTCGCCGACCTCGAGCGCGAGCTCGCCCGCGGCGGCGTGGCATGGGTCGCGCTCACCGGCGCGTCGAACCTCAGCGGCTTTGCTCCGGACCTGCGCACCGCGGTGCGGCTCACGCACGACGCGGGCGCGCGTCTCCATGTCGACGCGGTCGCGCGTGCACCGCATCTCCCGACCGACGTGAACGGGTGGGGAATCGACTCCCTCGTGACGTCGCCCTACAAGTGGTACGGGCCGCACGCGGGTGTGCTGGTGCTCCAGCCGGAACTGCTGCGCGGCGTCGAGCCCTACCGCGTGCGCCCCGCCGACTACGACGGGCCCGAGCGGTGGGAGACGGGCACAGGCCAGTTCGAGGTGATGGCGGGGGTCGGCGGCGCGGCGAAGTTCATGAACGAGCAGCCGTGGCCGGCGGTGACCGCGTCGGAGGCCGCACTGCTCGAGCGGCTCGAACACGGTCTGCGCGCGGTGCCGGGCGTCACCGTCTACGGACCGCCGAACGCCGAAGGGCGCGCGCCGACGACGATCTTCAACGTCGGCGAGCGCGCGGCGCTCTCGGTTGCGGAGGAGCTTGGTCGGCGGCGCATCGCGGTGTGGAGCGGTGACAACTACGCGTGCGAACTGATCGACGCGCTCGGTCTGCGGGCGCGCGGCGGCGTCGTGCGCGCGGGCGTCGTGCGCCACACGAACGAAGACGACGTCGACGCGCTGCTCGCCGCGATCGCGGAGATCGCGGGAACCTCGTAGCTGCTAGCTCGGAACCGACAGCGAGAGCGCGAAGTCGCCCGCGGGATCCGTCCACCACTCGGTGAGTCGCAGCCCTGCCGCCGCGAGCTCGCGCTCGACTCGCTCGCGGCGGAACTTCGCGCTGACCTCGGTGCGCATCGTCTCGCCCGCCGCGAAGGGCACGACGAGATCGAGCGCCGGAATCGTGACGACCTGCCCGACGCGCGAGCGGAGGTTCATCTCGATCCACTCGTGCTCGGTGTCGTAGCGCGCCAGGTGCGCGAAGCGGCTGACGTCGAAGTCGGCGCCGAGCTCGCGGTTGAGGACGTGCAACACGTTGCGGTTGAACTCGGCGGTGACCCCGGCGTGGTCGTCGTACGCCCGCACGAGCCGCATCGGGTCCTTGACGAGATCGGTACCGAGCAGGAACGCGTCGCCGTCACCGAGGCCGGACGCGATCTCGGCCAGGAAGCGTGCGCGCGCGTCGGGCAGCAGGTTGCCGATCGTGCCGCCGAGGAACACGACGAGCCGGCGGCCACCGCGCGGGATGCGATCGAGATGACGCTCGAAGTCGCCCGCGACCGCGTGCACGTCGACGCCGGGATACTCCGCGACGACGGACGCCGCCGCGTCGCGCAGCATCGTCTCGCTGACGTCGAAGGGAACGAATCGCGTGAGCGTTCCGGAATCTCGCAGTGCGTCGAGCAGCAGCCGGGTCTTCTCCGAGGTGCCCGATCCGAGCTCGACGAGCGTGTCGGCGTGCGCGACGCGCGCGATGTCGCCTGCGTGCGCGGCGAGGATCGAACGCTCGGTGCGCGTCGGGTAGTACTCGGGAAGGCGCGTGATCTGGTCGAAGAGCAGCGAGCCGCGGTGGTCGTAGAACCACTTCGGCGGCAGCTCCTTCGGCACCGAGGTGAGGCCGCGCCGGGCGTCGGCGCGCAATGCGTCGGTGGCATCGATGGGCTCGAGATGGACGTCGACGGTGAGCGTCATGGCTCGCGACTCTCCTGGACTGGGGGCGGGCGGGAGACGACGGGCAGTGACTACGCGTCGGCGGCGAGGCGGACGCCGGAGAATGCCCAACGCGCCGACGGGGGGAAGAAGTTCCGGTAGGTGGTGCGGGTGTGTCCGGGAGGCGTGATGCACGCGCCGCCGCGCAGCACCATCTGGTTGCTCATGAACTTGCCGTTGTACTCACCGATCGCGCCGGCCGCCGGCGCGAAGCGCGGGTAGGGGAGGTAGGCACTCGCGGTCCACTGCCAGACCTCGCCGTCGAGCTGCGCGAGCGTCGACGATCCGTTCGCAGCTCGCGGATGCAGGTGCAGCTCGTGTTCGCGCGCGGTGTCGCACTGACCCGCCGCGTGCTCCCACTCGAACTCGGTGGGCAGACGCGCGCCGGCCCAGCGCGCGAACGCGTCGGCTTCGTAGTGGCTCACGTGCACGACCGGTTCGGCGTCGTCGACCCGACGCCGGCCCTCGAGCGTGAACACGGTCCAGTCGCCGTCGTCGGCGTGCCAGTAGAGCGGCGCGATCCATCCCTGCGAATGCACGGTCGCCCAACCGTCCGACAGCCAGAGCGTCGGTTCCGTGTAGCCGCCGTCGGCGATGAACGCCTTCCATTCGCCGACGGTGACGAGCCGGTCGGCGAGACGGAACGGCTCGACGAGAACGGGATGGCGCGGTGTCTCGTTGTCGAACGAGAAGGCGTCGCCGTGGTGGCCGACCTCGACGGGACCGCCGTCGAAGCTCACGAAGCGCGCGTCGCGCGCGCCGCCGTGCACACCGAACGGCGCCCTCACGTCGTAGCGCGGGGCGAGCGGGTTGCACGACAGCACGTGCTTGATGTCCATGAGCAGGAGCTCTTGATGTTGCTGCTCGTGATGACACCCGGTCTCGACGATGTGCGCGACGCACGCGAACACGTCGTCGTCCGCCGTCGCGAACATCTCGTCCATCGCGGCGTCGACATGACGGCGGTACGCGCCGACCTCGCCGACCGACGGACGCGACAGCAGACCGCGCTCGGCGCGCGGATGACGCTCGCCGACCTGCTCGTAGTACGAGTTGAACAGGTAGGCGTAGGCCGAGTCGGGGGACTCGTACCCCGCGACGTGCGGGGTGAGGACGAACGTCTCGAAGAACCAGGTGGTGTGGGCCCGGTGCCACTTCGTAGGGCTGACGTCGGGCATCGACTGCACCGTCTGGTCCTCGGGAGAGAGCGGACACGCGAGGGCTTCGGTGAGTGCGCGCACGCGGCGATACGTCGCGAGCAGTTCGGCGCGCAGCTCCGCGGTCGACGCGAGACGAGGACGGGACGCGTTGCTGGTGGTCGTCATCGCGATCACCGGTGGCCGAAGTGAGCGGAGACCCACCTCAGGTTGCGAACGGGAGCGAGCCATTGTCTGGCAGTCATCGCGACCTCCTTCGATCGGCGGTCAGTCTTGTCGCGTCGCGACCCCCTCCTGCACGCGGGGGTCGGTCACGTCGACTTCGGTACCCGACGCGTCGTCGGATGACGCAGGGAACGCGCCGTCGTCGACGGAGCGTCGCAGCGAGCGGTGGATCCCGGACATCGTGAGGACTCCGCCCGGACGGCCGTCGACCAGCACCGCGACCTGCCCGCTCTCGCCGAGGAGGACGAGCGCGAGCGCGGCTTCGAGACTCGCATTCGCCGCGATCGTCGCGATCGGCTCCGCGTGGGTGCCGGCGGTGCCGTCGACGAAGCGGCCGGTGACCGCGAGGTCGTCGGGTCGCGCGGGATCGACGACGAGCGCGACTTCTGCACCGGCGCGGTCGAGCGCGGCGGCGACGTCGGGCGCGCTCGTGGTGGGTGCGACGACGGGTGCGGGCTCGACGTCGACGTCGGCGATCGTCGTCACCTGAAGTCGCTTCAACGCGCGGTCACGACCGACGAAGTCGGCGACGAAATCCGTCGCGGGACTGCCGAGGATGCGCGCCGGCGAGTCGTACTGCTCGAGATGACCGCCGACGTTGAGGAGCGCGATGCGAGTGCCCATCTTCACGGCTTCGTCGATGTCGTGCGTCACGAACACGACGGTCTTGCGCAGCTCCGATTGCAGCCGCAGGAACTCGTCTTGCAGGCGCGTGCGCGTGATCGGATCGATCGCACCGAACGGCTCGTCCATCAACAGGACGGGGGGATCGGCGGCGAGTGCGCGCGCGACGCCGACCCGCTGGCGCTGACCGCCGGAGAGCTGTGCCGGATAGCGATCGCGGAAGTCGCGCGGTTCGAGGCCGACCATCGCGAGCAGCTCGTCGACGCGCGCCTCGACGCGCGCGCGGTTCCAACCGAGCAGGCGCGGCACCGTCGCGACGTTCGTTGCGATCGTCTGGTGCGGGAACAGACCGACCTGCTGGATCACGTAGCCGATGCGGCGCCGCAGGCCGACCGGATCGACGGTCGTGACGTCCTCGTCGTCGAGGTAGATGCGCCCGCTCGTCGGCTCGATGAGCCGGTTGACCATCCGCAGGATCGTCGTCTTGCCGCAACCCGACGGTCCGACGAGCACGGCGATGTCGCCCGCGTCGACGTCGAGGGTCAGCTCGTTCACCGCGACGGTGCCGTTCCCGTAGCGCTTGCTCACCGCGTCGAGCCGGATCACGCAGGAGCTCCTCCCGGCCGGAAGGGCTAGGCGCAGACCGCAGGCGCGGTCACCGTGGGCGGGACGTCGACGCGTGCGGATCGCGCCGCAGGTCGGAGCCGCATGGGGCTCGACGGTAGCGTGTCGTCCGTGCTCGCGGTGAACGGCTCGGGCTCGTGGATCTGGTGGCACTGGATCTCGACGCATCCCGGTGAGATCGGTCATCGGCTCGAGGAGCACATCGTGCTCACCGCGTACGCGGTGGTGATCGGATTCCTGATCGCGTTCCCGCTCGGGATCTTCACGCAACGGCACCGGAGTTGGTACGGGCCGACGCTCGGGATCACGAGCGGTCTGTACACGCTGCCGTCGATCGCGCTGTTCGGTCTGATGGTGCCGATCTTCGGGTTGACGCGTACGACCGCGATCGTGCCGCTCGTCCTCTACACGCTGTTGCTGCTCGTGCGGAACGTCGTCGCGGGGCTCGACTCGGTGCCGCACGACGTGCTCGATGCGGCCGACGGCATGGGCTACACGCGCAACCGCCGCCTGCTGCGCGTCGAGCTACCGCTGGCGCTGCCCGCGATCGTCGCGGGGGTGCGCATCGCGACGGTGTCGACGATCGGCCTCGTCACGGTCACCGCGCTCATCGGGCAGGGCGGGCTCGGTCGCTTCATCGTCGACGGCGAGCAGCGCGGGTTCTTCAAGACGCCGATCGTCGTCGGCACGGTGTTGTCGATCGCGCTCGCGGTCGTCGCCGACCTCGGCTTCCTCGGATTGTTGCGACTCGCGACACCCTGGTCGCGCGCGGGGGAGCGCTGATGCACTTCGTCGCGCACGTCTTCGGCTGGCTCACGACCGGCGACAACTGGTTCGGCGGCGACGGACTGATCCACGAGCTGCGGCAGCACGTGCAGGTGTCGGCCGCGGCGATGATCGTCGCGATCGTCATCGCGCTGCCGATCGCGCTGTTGCTCGGCCACTACCGCCGCGGCGGTGTCGTCGCGATCAACGTCGCCAACGCCGGACGCGCGCTGCCCACGTATGCGGTCCTCGTGCTCGCGGTCGCCGCCTTCGGGATCCGCTCGCCGCGCGGCCTGGCGTGGACCGGTTCCGCGGTGACGTTCCTCGCGCTGGTGTTGCTCGCGATGCCGCCGATCCTCACGAACGCCTACGTCGGGATGCGCGCGGTCGACGCCGAGCTCGTCGACGCGGCGCGCGGGCTCGGCATGCGCGACCTCCAGGTGCTGTGGCGCGTCGAGCTCCCGGTGGCGCTGCCGCTCGTCATGGCCGGCATCCGCACCGCGGCGCTGGGAGTGGTTGCCACCGCGACGCTCGCTTCGTGGACGGGATACGACACGCTCGGAACGCCGATCAACATCGGCATTGCCGTGAACGACAACGTGCAGGTGTTCGCGGGCGCGCTGCTCGTCGCCGCGCTCGCGCTCGTGGTGGAAACCGCGCTGGCCGGCGCGCAACACGCCGTCGTGTCACCGGGCTTGCGGGCGCGCGACCGGCTCGAGATGGGCTTGGCGCGCCCGCGGTGAGTTCGCCCTAGGGTTTGCGCTTCGCCCGGGGCGGTTCCGGGTGGTTCGTCACCCAGCCCAGGGAGGCTTCGCCCATGTATCGCAAGCCCAGAATGCGCACACGCGGTCTCGCGCTCGGCGCGATGGTCGTCGCGTTGGCGATGCTCGCCGCGTGCGGGAGCAGCAAGAGCAATGGCTCCGGCACCGGGTCGTCGGACAAGAAGATCGTCGTCGGCGCGAAGAACTTTCCCGCCGCGCAGTTGATCTCCGACATCTACGGCGGCGCGCTCGCGGCGAAGGGATTCACAGTCTCGTACAAGGACGTCGGTCCGACCGAGCAGACCTACGCCGCGATCAAGAACGGCAGCATCGGCCTCTACGGCGAGTACCAGGGCACGCTGCTCACGTACTTGAACGGCGCGCCGACGAGCGATCCCGCCGCGGTCAACAGCGCGCTCTCGACGAAGCTCAAGGCCGACAAGCTCGACGTGTCGCCGCCGTCGACCGCGATCGACGTCAACGCGTTCTACGTGACGAAGGCGACGGCCGACAAGTACCACCTGACGAAGATCTCCGACCTCAAGCCGATCGCCGACCAGCTCACGTTCGGCGGGCCGCCGGAGTGCGCGGACCGTCCGCTGTGCCTCGGCGCGACCGAGCAGGCGCTGTACGACCTGCACTTCAAGACGGTCAAGAAGCTCGACGAAGGCGGTCCGATCACGGACTCCGCGCTCGAGGACGGCGACATCCAGGTCGGCCTGCTGTTCTCCGGGAGCAGCGTGCTCGACAAGGACTTCGTGCAGCTGCAGGACGACAAGGGCCTGCAACCCGCGGACGCCGTCGTCGCGGTGTGGCGGCAGTCGGTCGACAGCAGCGACCTGAGCGGCGCGATCGACGCGGTGAACGCGAAGCTCACGACGGACGAGTACAACAAGCTGAACGCCGAGATCAACGGCAGTCAGAAGCTCGACCCGAAGGACGCGGCCTCACAGTGGTTGAAGGACCAAGGGCTGTCGTCGTAACGGGAGCCGAAGTGCACGCGGCCGCGAGGAATGCAGACGAACTCCTCGCGGCCGCGCGTGCGCGCTTCGTGCGCGTGACCGCGGAAGAGACCGCGCGCGCGTTGGACGCGGGCGCGCTCGTCGTCGACACGCGCCCGATCGAGCAGCGCGCGGCCGATGGTGAGATCCCCGGCGCGATCGTGGTCGCCCGCAACGTGTTGGAGTGGCGCCTCGCGCCGTCTGCTCCGGCGGTCGCGATCCCGGAGCTGCGCGACCGCGACCAGAGGGTGATCGTGGTGTGCAACGAGGGCTACGCGTCGAGCCTCGCGGCCGCGACCTTGCTCGACCTCGGACTCGCCGGCGCGACCGATCTCGACGGCGGGTTCGGCGCGTGGCGCGCCGCGGGGCTGCCGATCGTGCCCGCAGGAACCTGCACCGATCGGACGGCGCCGGCGTGACGCAGCCGGACCTCGTCGGCAACGAGCGCGACGTCCTCATTCACTACATGAACAAGATGCGCAACGCGGTGGTACGAACGTCGGAGGGCGTGGACGACGAGCGGGCGCGGCGGCCGGGTGTGCCGTCGGGAACCAACTTGCTCGGCACCGTCCAGCACCTCACCGTGGTCGAGGCGCACTGGTTTCGCTTCGTGTTCCTCGGCGAGGACTTCGAGCGCGACTACTCGATGGAGGTGCCACGCGGCGTGACGCGCGCCGAGCTCGTTGCCGCGTACCGCGCCGAGTGCGCGCGCAGCGACGACATCGTGCGCGCCTGCCCTGATCTGTCGACGCGCGCGGCGCGCGAGAACCCGGGCGAGGACGAGCGCATCTCGCTCCGCCGTATCTGCGCGCACATGATCGAGGAGATCGCGCGCCACGCAGGCCAGTGCGACATCCTGCGGGAGCAGATCGACGGCGTGACCGACGACTGAGTCGCGCCGGAAGGCGCGGCGCGCATCCCGGGAGCGCGCCGACGGCCACGGATAGAGTTCGCCGATGAGTCGGCCCGGCGTGCGCGTCTTGAGCGCGCTGGCCCTCGTGACCGGCAGCAGCCTCACCTTCCAGGTCGCGCTGACCCGGACCCTCGCGGCGCAGCTCGCCTACCACTACGGGTTCCTCGCGATCTCGCTCTCGTTGCTCGGTATCGGCGCGGCGGGCCTCTATGTGTACGCGCGACCGACGTGGTTCGAACGCCGCTCGGTCGAGATCAACATGGCGACGTGGTCGCTGATCTACGCCGCGCTGCTGGTCGTGCTCGCGCTCGTGATCGTGCGCCTGCACTTCAGCCAGGGCTACCAGTCGGGCGCCGGGCCGTCGGGGAACTTCGCGTGGACGCTCGCGCTCGCGACCGTTCTCGCGGCGCTGCCCGCGTTCGCGTCCGGTGTCGTCGTGACGCTCGCGATCCGCTCGTACAGCGCCGCCATCGGCAGCGTGTACAGCGCGGATCTCGTCGGCGCGGGCATCGGTGCGTTGATCTCGGTGCCGGCGATGGCGATCATCAAGCCCCCGGCGTTGCTCGTCGGACTCGGTGTCGTCGTCGCCGCGGCCGCGTTGCTCTTCGCCGCGTCCGGAGCCGGTGCCGCGCGCATGCGTTGGACCGCAGGCGTCGGGCTCGTGACGGCCGTCGTGCTGTTCACGCTGTCGTTGACCACGGGGCTCGTCGCGATGCCGCGCAACTACTTCACCGGCAACCACATCAGCGTGAGTGAGAAGTGGACGCCGCTCAGCCGGGTGCTCGGGTACAAGGTCGGGCCCGGGCGCGGCAGCGGTGGCGCGATCGTGTACGACCAGGCGTGGGCGCCGGTCCCCGCGGTCGTGAACGGCAAGCTGCCGAACTGGAAGGACCTCTCGCTCGGGCCGCAGAGCGTGGGCTTCTCGCTCGAACGCGGCGGACGCGCGCTCATCATCGGTGGCGGTGGTGGACGCGACATCTATAACGCGTTGTCGTCGGGCATCGGGAACGTCGACGTGATCGAGCTGAACGCTGCGATCCGCGACCTCGTCGACCACCAGCTCGGGTCGTTCTCCGGATCGCCGTATTCGCGGCCGCACGTCAGCACGAGCATCGGCGACGGGCGCGCCGTGCTCGCGCGCCGTTCGACCAAGTACAACGAGATCCACATCGGGTTCACCGACACGTTGAGCGCCGACTCGGCCGAAGGCTTCGCGCTCACGGAGAGCAACCTCTACACGCGCGAGGCGTTCGAGGAGTACTTCGACCATCTCGACCCGAACGGCATCCTGAGCGTCAGCCGGTTGCGGCACCTGGTGGGCCCGGAGGCCGTGCGCGTCACGGTGTTGGCGTTGGGTGCGTTGCAGCACCGCGGAATCTCGAACCCCGAACGCAACGTCGTCGTGCTGCGCGGTCACGACCTGCTCGGCTCCGAGTTCGAGACCGTGCTCGCGCGCCTGCGGCCGTGGACGCCCGCGGAGCTCGACGCGCTGAAGACGCTCGCGGCGCAGCGCAACTCGAGCGTGATGTTCGCACCGGGCGGCCCGTACGACGCCGAGTGGGCCACGATCCACACGCAGGGTTGGCAGACGTTCTGCAAGAGCTACACGTACAACGTGTGCCCGCCGACCGACGATCAGCCGTTCTTCTTCAGCATGCGCAAGCTCGGCTCGATCCTGAACCCGCCCGCGGGCGCGCCGAAGAACGATCCGGTGACGATCCTGCTCGTCACGTTGCTGACGCTGCTCGGCTGCGGGCTCGTCGCGTTCGCGGCACCGCTCGTGCTGTTACGGCGCTCGGGCGGCGCGCCGAGCGCGAGCTCGCTCGTGTTCTTCGGCGCGATCGGGCTCGGGTACCTGCTCACCGAGATCGTGTTGATCCAACGGTTCGTGCTGTTCCTCGGGTTCCCGACGTACTCGCTGTCGGTCGTGCTGTTCGCGCTGCTCACGTTCTCCGGTGTCGGCGCGTACATGACCCCGCGGTTCGGGCTGAACCGTCGCGTGCTGCTGATCGGTCTCACGAGCGCGATCGGCGTGCTCGTCGTGCTCGCGTTCGCGTTGCAGCCCTTGCTCGCCGCGCTCATCCGTCAACCGTTCGCGCTGCGGTTGCTGGTGTCGGTCGTCGTGATCGGAGGGGTCGGGTTCCTGCTCGGCCTCGCGATGCCGATCGGCATCCACCGGCTCGAGGCGCAGTTCGCGACCGCGATTCCGTACGCGTGGGCGGTGAACGGACTCGCTTCCGTCGTCGCGTCGGTGCTCGGCGTCGCGATCGCGCTGTTCCTCGGCTTCCGCGTCGCGACGCTCTGCGGCGCGCTCTGCTACGTCGTCGCCGCGCTGCACGCCGCGGTCGGCCGCTGGTCGTCACCGATCGCCGCCGACGAGCCGCCCGCGCCGCTCGCCGAGGCGCCCGTTCCCGTCGGCTGACCTATGGACGCGCGGCGCCGCGATCGCGTCGACGGGACGGTCGTCGGGGCAAGGTCGTGATCTCGGAGACTGCGCGCGCGAGCCGCGGCTCGGACTCCGCGAGGCGCGCCGGCGTCCACCACTCCGCATCGTGCTCGAGGATCGACGCCATCTCCCAGAACCAGTCGTAGCGCCGACCGGTCAGCGCCTCGTACTCGGCGAGGAAGCGGTCGGCCGCGTCCGGACCGGAGAGCGACACGAGGTTGGCGCGGCAGTGCGCGATGTCGCAGCCCCACGGGCCGCGGCAGCCGTTGGCCCAGTCGACGACACCGGTCGCGCGGCCGCGCGACCAGAGCACGTTGCCGGGGTGGAAGTCGCGGTGGATCAAGCGGGGCTCGTACGGCGGCCGCGCGGCGCGCCGGTGCGCGTCGGCGGTCTCCCACAGCTCGGGCCACGTCGAGCTCGCGGGCGGCCGCAGGTCGTACGACTCGTACCAGGGGAAGTAGTCGTGCCCGAGCGCGTCGGCGTCGATCGAGTGGATCGTCGCCGCAACTTCGGCGAGCGCGTGCAGGTCGGGCTCCGCGATCGCGCGTCCGCGTACGAAGCTCATCAGGAGCGCGGGGATGCCGTCGCCGATCGCAGCCCCGGTCGCGTCGGCTGCGATCGGTTCGGGAACCGGCAACCCGCGCGCGTGCGCGAACCGCAAGGCAGCGACCTCGCGTACCGGCGCGAGGGGCTCGTCGATGAGAAAACCGGGCCACACGTAGCGGCGCAGCACTGCGCGCGCGCCGTCGGAGAGGGTGAGGCCGTGCACAGCCGTCGACGACGCGCCCGCGAGCCGGTCGACGCGCACGACCGACGCGCCCGTCGCGCGTGCGATCCAGTCGCGCACCGCGGGCGGCACCGTCGTGCGCCGCAACTCCGGCGGCAGCGACGCGAGCTCGCGGTGATTCGGATGCCGCCCGGTGCTCACGTCGAACCGCCCCTCCGCCCCAGCAGGGTTTCGGGGCCCGGGCACCGCGCGCTACCAGCCGCGGTCGACCCACTCCTGGATGTGCGGCCGTTCGGTGCCGACCGTCGTGTCGAGACCGTGGCCGGGGAGCACGAGCATGTCGACCGGCAGCGTGAGGAGCCGGTGGTCGATCGAGTCGATGATCTGCTCGAAGCTCGCGCCCTCGAACTTCGTGTTGCCGGGACCGCCGGGGAACAGCGTGTCGCCGGTGAACACGAGCGGTTCGCCGTCGAGCACGAACGAGGTCGAGCCGCGCGTGTGGCCGGGCGTGTGGATCGCGTGCAGGCGAAGGTCGCCGACCGCGATCACGTCGTCGTCGGCGATCACGAAGTCGTACGACGGCAGCATCTTGGCGTCCTCGGCGGCGACCCCGACCTCGAGACCCGCGTCGCGACACGCGGTGACGGCCTGGATGTGGTCGAAATGGCCGTGCGTGGTGAGCACGCGGCGCACGCCGAGTGCCTCGCACAACGGCACGAGCAGCTCGTGCTCGTTCGCGGCGTCGACGAGGATCGCGTCGCCCGTCGCCGTGCACCGCACGACGTACGCGTTGTTCTCGTAGGGCCCGACGACGACCTTGTCGACCCGCACCGCGGTCGATTCGTAGTGGGCCGGACGCACGCGAAGAGCGTATCGGTGCGGGCCGTCGGCCGAGGCGTCGACGGCGGAGAGCGGAGGCGCGGTCGGCTTCGCGTCCATCGTGCGCGCATCGGGATCGAGCACCGCAGCTCGGAGCCGCATGAGCACCGCACCACCTGGATACTTGACCGCTCGGTCCATTAGCGTCGCCAGCCGCATGGACTTCCGCGATTCGCCCGAGGAGGCGGCCTTCCGCGCCGAGGTGCGGGCCTGGTTGGCCGAGCACCTCAAGGGTGAGTTCGCGACGCTCGGGAGCCGCGGCGGTCCCGCCGACGAGACCGGCTGGGACACGCGCCTCGAGTGGGAGCGGCTGCTCGGCCGCGACCGCTGGGTCGGCCTGTCGTGGCCCGAGGAGTACGGCGGCCGCGCCGCGTCGTTCGCGCAGCAGGTCGTCTTCCAGGAGGAGTACGCGAAGGCCGACGCGCCGGCGCGCGTGTCGTTCTTCGGAGAGGGCCTCTTCGCGCCGACGCTCATCGCCTACGGCACCGACGAGCAGAAGCGCCGGCACCTGCCCCGCATCCAGGCCGCCGACGAGCTCTGGTGCCAGGGATTCTCCGAGCCGAACGCGGGCAGCGATCTCGCCAACGTGCAGACCCGCGCCACGCTCGACGGCGACGAGTGGGTGATCGAGGGACAGAAGGTCTGGACGACGCTCGCGCACCGCGCCGACTGGTGCTTCGCGATCGTGCGCACGGAGCCCGGCTCGACCGCGCACCACGGGCTGTCGTACCTCCTCGTGCCCATGCACCAGCCCGGCATCGAGGTGCGGCCGCTGCGCCAGATGACCGGCTCGGCCGAGTTCAACGAGGTCTTCTTCGACGGCGCGCGCACGCCGCGCGACCACGTGCTCGGCGAGGTCGGGCAGGGGTGGAAGGTCGCGATGGCGACGCTCGGTTTCGAGCGGGGCACCGCGTTCATGTCGCAGCAGCTCGGCTTCGAGCGCGAGCTCGCCGAGGTCATCGAGATCGCGCAGCGCAACGGCAGCGCGCAGGATCCCGCGATCCGCGAACGCCTCGCGGGTCACTACGCGGGCGTGCAGATCATGCGCTACAACGGCATGCGCATGCTCACCGACCTGGTGCAGCGCGGCGTCATCGGTCCGCAGGCGAGCATCGGCAAGCTCTACTGGACGTCGTGGCACCGCGCGCTCGGCGAGACCGAGATGGCGGTGCTCGGCACCGACGCGATGGTCATCGGCGGCAAGCCCGGCGGCGACTACGAGCTCGACGAGTTGCACCACAGCTTCATGGCGAGCCGCGCGGAGACGATCTACGCCGGTTCCAGCGAGATCCAACGCAACATCATCGGCGAGCGGGTGCTCGGGCTCCCGCGTGAGCCCCGTTGACACAGCGCTCTTCACAACAAGGAGATCCCAGGTGAACTTCGCCTTCTCGGACGAGCAAGAAGAGCTGCGCCAGACGGTGCGGCGGTTCTTGGAGGGCAAGTCGCCGTCGGCCGAGGTGCGGCGGTTGATGGAGACGACCGAGGGCTACGACCCCGCGGTCTGGAAGCAAATGGGTCAGGAGCTCGGGCTCCAGGGATTGCACATCCCGGAGGAGTACGGCGGGCAGGGCTTCACGTTCGTCGAGCTCGCGATCGTGCTGGAGGAGATGGGCCGCGTCCTGTTGTGCGCGCCGTACTTCTCGAGCGTCGTGCTCGCGGCGAACGCGATCCTCAACGCGGGCACCGCCGAGCAGAAGGCGGCGCTGCTGCCCGGCATCGCGAGCGGCGAGACGATCGCGACGCTCGCCTTCACCGAGCCCAACGGCAAGTGGGACAGCGCGGGCGTCACGATGGAAGCCAAGGGCAGTGGCGACAGCTACACGCTCGACGGCGAAAAGATGTTCGTGATCGACGGGCACACCGCGAACCTGATCGTCGTGGCCGCGCGGCTCGCGGGAACGTCGGGCACCGACGGCATCGCGTTCTTCACCGTCGACGGTGACGCCGCAGGGCTCACACGCACGCCGCTCGCGACGATGGACCAGACCCGCAAGCAGGCGAAGCTCGAGTTCTCGGGTGTGAAGGCGAGGCCGCTCGGCGAGCCCGGTGCCGGCTGGCCCGCGCTGAGCAAGACGCTCGACCAGGCCGCGGTCGGCCTCGCCAACGAGATGATCGGCGGCGCGCAGTTCGTCCTCGACCAGTCGGTCGAGTACGCGAAGGTGCGCGTGCAGTTCGGCCGCCCGATCGGCTCGTTCCAGGCGATCAAGCACAAGTGCGCGGACATGCTGCTCGAGGTCGAGTCCGGAAAGTCGGCGGCGTACTACGCGGCGTGGGCCGCGGCCGAGGACAACGAGGAGCTGCCCGTCGTCGCCGCGCTGGCCAAGGCCTACATCTCCGACGCGTACTTCCACTGCGCGGCCGAGAACATCCAGATCCACGGCGGCATCGGGTTCACCTGGGAGCATGACGCGCACCTGTACTTCAAGCGCGCGAAGAGCTCCGAGATCTTCCTCGGCGACGCCACGTACCACCGGGAGCTGCTCGCGCAACGGATCGGGATCTAGGTACTCGCTCTGGCCGAGCTCACGATCGTCAGCGCCAACCTGCACTGGGGCTACGGCTACCAGCGCACCTACCGACGCCCGTACGACGTCGCGGCCGCGCTGCTCGCTTGGGACGCCGACGCATACGTGTTGCCGGAGACGTTCCGCGTCGACTCGGGTCGCGGCATGCTCGACGGTCTCGTCGACGCGGGCTATCAGGTCGAGATGATGCCGATGAAGCGGTGGAAGGTCTTCCAGTCGACCACGACGGGACGCGGCTGGCGACCGTCGGCCGGCGTGTGGTGTCTGTCGATCGCGACGCGGCTGCCCGTCCTCGACCGCCGCGAGCTCCCGATGGGCAAGGCGTTTCGCGACCCGGCCGGTCCGCGCACCGCGCTGCAGGTCGACCTCGCGGTCGGCGAGCAGCGCGTGCATCTGGTCGGCGTGCACACGAGCTCGAAGCTCTACTTCGGCGCGCCGCTCATGCACATGGCGCGGCTGCGCCCGCAGCTGCCGACGGGGGCGGAGCCCGCGATCGTCGCCGGCGACTTCAACTTCTGGGGCCCCGGGGTCGTCGCGACGCTGCGCGACGGCTGGCGGCGCACGGTGCGCGGCCGCACATGGCCCGCGCACCGGCCCCACAGCCAGATCGACCACATCCTCGTGAACGACGCGGTGAAGTGCCTCGACGCCGAGGTGCTCCCCGCGTTCGGCTCGGACCACCGTGCCGTAAGGGCTCGGCTCGCGGTCTAGGTGCGGACAGTGGTACTGCGTTGTCGGCGTATCGCCGAACAACGCAGTACCACTGAGGACCACTGAGGGCGGCAGAACGTCGGCGACGAGCGAGCATGCGACCGTGTCGCAGGTGCCTCGGTAGGGTCGGCGCGTGGTTCTTGCCGGTGGTTTGCTCGCGTTCGGGCTCGTGCTCGCGATCGCCGCGTTCGTCGTGACCCGAGAGGCGGGCCGGCTCGCCAAGGAGCCGCCGCCGCCGCTGTTCCGGATGGACGAGGCGCTCGAGTGGATCGTCGCCAAGCTTCCCGACATCGTCGCGGCGACGCTGACCGAGGCCGACGTGCGGCGGATCCTCGGCTTCCAGATCGACTTCTTCCAGCGCAAGGGCGTCGCCGCGAACGGGTCGAGCGCGAAGCCGCACGGCGACGTCGTCGTCGGCGGCGCGGAGACCGTCGAGTACATCCTGGAGCGGGCGAAGGCGACGGGCGAGGAGTACCTGCCCGAGCAGGTCTACGCCGTCGTCGAGACGCAGTTCGCGTACCTGCGCGCGATCGGCGCGGTCGGCCCGGTCCGACGCGCCGATCCACCCGGAAGCTGATCGAAGACCACCTCCCGATTCTGATGGTCGCAGGCGCGTGCGGTTCGCCGTTGCGTGCGGCACTGGATCTCGGCTGCTGCGCCTGCTCCGGATCTGCTACAAACATCGGACCGAAGAAAGGAGGTGGTCCAGAGCATGCACGATAAATCTGGGACCTCGGAGGTGCGCGGCCGCTAGGGCCGTTGGCTGGACTACCCCGGCGGAAACCCACCGCCGCACCGCCGCCGAACGTTTACCGGACTCGGTCCCACCGGTGTGTCAGCCTCGGCGGATTCGAATCAGTCGTAGTGCACTCGGGGGCGTCGTGGTGGCGCCCCCGAGTCGCGCTTCGGGGCGCTTCGGGGCGGCAGCGCGCGAGCTCGCCCCCACTTTGCGACATTCCGTATCCCTTCTGGGCACTCACGGTCGCAAAGTCGAAGGCGGCGGCGCATCGCGGCGGCTCAGTCGGCGCGCTCGCCGGCGGTGGCGACGAGGGGGAGCACCCGCGCCGGGATCTGCTCCGACAGCACGATCTGCGTCGTCGCGCGATTGATGCCGCGAACTTCGAGGACGCGGTTGATCACGTCCTGCAAGTGCCGGTTCGTGCGGGCGACGAGGCGCGCGTGGAGGTCGCCGGGGCCGGTGATCGCGTGCGCCTCGAGCACCTCGGGGATCGCCTGGAGGTGCGCGACCACGTCGGCGAGCCGGCCCTGCGCGATCTCGAGCGTGGTGAACGCCATCACGCCGTAGCCGAGCGCGATCGGGTCGACGTCGGGGCCGAAGCCGGTGATCACGCCCCGCGCCATGAGCTTGTCGAGGCGGGCCTGCGCGGTGCCGCGGGCGACGCGCAGGATGCGCGCCAGCTCCATCACCCCCGCCCGGGGCGTGGCCGCGAGATGGGCGATGAGGCGGGCGTCGAGGTCGTCGATGCGGGCCGCTTCGGGCTCCCGGCCGGGCGGGCTGCTCATCATGACCAAGATGTCCCCCTGATCGGCTGAAATGCTGCACGAATCGTACAGACGAACGCCGGCCGGTTGACTCGATCGGTGGGCCCGCCGACCATGGGCGAGTCGATTCGCGTACCAAGGAGGTCGGCAATGGTCGCGACCCATGCCCTCGCCCCGCCGGCGCCGGGACTCACCGAGTTCCGAGACCGCGCCGCAACGACGGTGCAGGAGCACCCGGTCGTCGTCGCCAACGCCTATACGGCGTGGTTCGAGACCGGCGCCGCAACCCTCGACGACGTCCGCCATCTCACGGTCCAGTTCTCGGTGTTCAGCCACCAGTTCCTCGAGGCGCAGCTGCGCCGGGTGCTGAACGCCCGCTCCCTCGACTCGTACCACGCCGCCAAGGAGATCCTCCTCAACGAGCTCGGCGTGGTGTTCCGACCGCCCACGCCGCGCCCGACCGAGACCGCTCCGGGCGTCGACCCCGAGCTCGTCGCGACCGAGGGGACGATCGAGGGCAGTCGGTTCAAGTTCGCGGCCGCGCACTTCGAGTGGCTGCTGCGCTTCGCCGGTCCGCTCGGGCTCGACTTCGCCGACCTCGGCCGGCGCGCGGTCGCGACGCCCGCGACGCTCGACTTCTGCGACGCGTTGCTGCGGCTCTACGGATCCGACGATCCGTCGATCGGCGAGGGCGCGTCGTACGCGGTCGAGCACTGGGCCGCGGCGGGCTTCTGGAAGGAGCTCATCCACGGGCTCGAGATCGTGAAGGCGCGTGAGTGCCCCGATCTCCCGCTCGCGTTCTGGACGTGGCACGACCGGGTCGAGGACCAGCACGCCGCGCACACCGACGACGACCTCGCCGCGGTGTTCTTCGTGCCGGGATTCGACGAGCGGGCCTTTCTCGGCGGCGGGCACGAGATGCTCGACGCGGTCGGCGCGTTCTGGGACGGGTTGAACACCGATCGATCGAGTGCGGGGGGACGCGCATGACGCTCACCGTCGAGTCGCCGGACGCCACCGAGGCGCGGGCGCCGAAGTTCCACGGCTTCGACCACGTCGAATGGTGGGTGGGCAACGCCCGCCACACCGCGGCCTACTTCGCGAACGGCTTCGGCTTCGACGTCGTCGCGTACCGCGGCCCCGAGACCGGCGATCCCGACGCGATGTCGTACCTGCTCGTGCAGGGCGATATCCGCTTCGTGATCACGAGCGGGCTCGACGGTGTCGGCGACATCGCGCGTCATGTTCTCCGCCACGGCGACGGCGTGCGCGCGGTCGCGCTCCGAGTCGACGACTGCGCCGGTGCCTATGGCGCGCTGGTCGAGCGCGGCGCGGCCGGCGTGCGCGCGCCCGCGAAGGCCGACGACGGGAAGGGTCGTTACGCGACCGCGAAGGTCGCGACCTACGGCGACACCGTGCACGGACTCATCGAGCGCGACGACGCGCGCGAGCTGCCGCCGGGCTTCGAGCCGGTCGAGTCGTTCGCGGTCGCGGCGCCGACGGTCGGGTTGACCGGGATCGACCACGTCGTCGGCAACGTCGAGCGCGGCGCGTTGGTGAACTGGGTCAACTTCTACGAGCGCGTGTTCGGCTTCGGCCAGCTCACGCACTTCGGTGCCGACCAGATCACGACGGAGTTCTCGGCGCTCGAGTCGACGGTGGTCTGGGACGGCGATCGCGTCGTCATGCCGATCAACGAACCGGCCGACGGCCGCAAGCGCAGCCAGATCCAGGAGTACCTCGACTACTACGGCTCGCCGGGCGTGCAGCACCTCGCGCTGAAGACCGACGACATTGTCTCGACCGTCGAATCGCTGCGGGCGCGCGGCATCCGTTGCCTCGACGTGCCGCCGGAGTACTACGACGATGCGCGCGCTCGCCTCGGCGGCCTCGACGTGCCATGGGACGCGCTCGCGCCGCTCGGCATCCTCGTCGACCGCGATCACGACGGCTACCTGCTCCAGATCTTCACCGAGAATGTCGCGAGCCGGCCGACCGTGTTCGTCGAGATCATCCAGCGCTTCGGCGCGCGTGGCTTCGGCGAGGGCAACTTCAAGGCGCTGTTCGAGGCCATCGAGCGCGCGCAAGCGGCGCGCGGCAATCTGTGATTTCTGGTCGCACTCGCTTCGCTCGCTGCTGCTGACGCCTCAGCCTTCGGCTCGGCCGGGACGCGAAGCGACCCGGCCGTCCTGGCGCGCGCGTTTCGCTCGCTGCTCCTGACGCCTCAGCCTTCGGCCGTCCTGGTGCCCACGATTGCTCACTGCTGCTGACGCCTCAGTCTTCGGCTCGCCGGGACGCGAAGCGACCCGCCCGTCCTGGCGCACGCGTTTTGCTCGCCGCTCCTGACGCCTCAGCTTTCCTGCCGCACACGGTTCGTGATCGTGCCGAGGCGGTCGACGGTGAGCGACACCTCGTCGCCGGGCTGCAACCACGGGTAGGCATCGACGCCGTGCACGAGCGAGAGCTCGAGGATGCAGCCGGTGCCGCACGTTCCCGAGCCGATGACGTCGCCGGCGCGCAGCGTCGTGCCGCGCGCCGCGTAGGCGATCATCTCGTCGAAGCTCCAGTAGATGTCGGCGAGCGACGCGCGCGAGTACTCGCGGCCGTTCACGCTCGCGGTCATCGTGAGGTCGTAGGCCTTGTCGCGCGCGGCGTCCTCGAGCTCGTCGGGCGTGACGAGGAACGGGCCGAGCGTGGTCGCGAAGTCCTTGCCCTTCGCGGGACCGAGGTTGAGCTTCATCTCGCGGCGCTGGATGTCGCGCGCGCTCCAGTCGTTCATCACGGTGAAGCCCGCGATTCGCGCGGGGCCACCCATGACGGCCGCGACCTCGAGCTCGAAGTCGAGCTCTGCGGTGCCGTCGGGCATCGCGACGTCGTCGCCGTCGCCGACGATCGACGCCGGGTTCGAGAAGTAGAAGACGGGCAGCTCGTACCAGTCGGGCTCCATCTCCAGACCGCGCCGCTCGCGTGCGGTGCGGACGTGCTGCTCGAAGGCGTAGAAGTCGCGCACGCTCGGCGGGCGCGGGATCGGCGCGCGCAGGCGCGCGTCGGCGAGCGGGATCACGAAGTCGGGTTGGCGCTCGGCGCGGCGCGCCGCGTCGTGGAGGATGGTGCCGTCGTCGCCGAGCAGCGCGAGCAGGTCCGTCGCCGGCGCCAGCGCGTGGATCGCGTCGTCGACGACGAGTCCGGCACGGGCGCGGGCGTCGCCCGGCGCGACGAAGGTCGCCCAGCGCATCAGTCGGAGACGGACGGATCGCGCCAGGAGTTTGCGTAGTCGGCGACCGAGGCGGCCGCGCCCGCGCCGGTCAACCGCAACGGCCGGCGCGCGTCGATGTTGATCGCGACCTCGTCGGTCTCGCCGCCGGGTCCGCGTTCCGCAGCACGCGTGATCGCGCCCGGTTGCGGACCGTGATGGATGCCCGCGGGATGGAACGTCATCATCCCCGCGCCGATCCCGACGCGGCTGAAGAACTGACCGCGGTGATAGAAGATCACTTCGTCGTAGTCGATGTTGCGGTGGAAGAACGGCACCCGCAGCACGCCGGGATCGGTCTCGAACGGTCGGGGCGCGAACGTCGCGATCACGAACCGGCTGCCGGCGAACGTGGTGTGCGCCGACGGCGGCAGGTGATAGCGCGGCGAGGTGACCGGGCGGAAGTCGTCGACGTGCAGCCGTACCGGCGCGAGGTCGCCCTTCCACCCGATCACATCGAACGGGTGGAACGGGTACACGAGCGTCGACGTCGCGCCGGCGCGGCGCACCCGCACCTCGAAGTCGCCGGCCTCGTCGCGCGGCGCGGGCTCGGGCACCTCGAGGATCGCGGGGTCGAAGAGCGCGTGCCGTCCGAGCAGGCCGCGGTCGGGGAGCGAGAGGCTGCCTTCGAGCGCGGTGACGCAGAGCGCGCCGGTCGCGGTCTCGCACTCGAAGCGGTGCGTCGTGCCGCGTGGGACGACGAGGAAGTCGCCCGGCGCGTACGTGAGCGGGCCGTACTCGGTGCCGAGCGTGCCCGTGCCCTCGTGCACGAAGTAGCAGACGTCGCCGTCGGCCTCGCGCAGGAACCAGTCGGTGCCGCCCGCCGGCAGGGGCCAGAAGCCGATGCGCACGTCGTCGTTCTCGAGCAGCGCGGCCGCGAGGCCGTCGTCGGGCCCGACGGTCGCCGTGTCGAGCGCGTGGGGTTGGAGCGGACCGCGGATCGAGCGCCAGCCCGTCGGCGCGTGCATCCGGTAGAGGTGGCTGGCGCGGCCGGTGAAGCCCTCGCGCCCGTGCTCCTCCTCGACGGTGCCGGGCGGCAGGTCGGCGTGGGCCTGGCGCGACGTGGTGCCGCGGATCCACTGGGGTGACGCGCCGTCGCTCATCGCAGCCTCGCTCGGGTGTGCTGGTTGGTGCGTTGCGGCCCGCGACGGCTCCGACGCTATCGTGCGCCGCCGTGACCCGACCGCGTGCCTTCGAGGAATCCCGTTACCTCGGCGACAAGCGCCGCCAGGTCGTCTACGACATGGAGCTCATCGACTCCGACCCGGAGGTCGCGGCCGCGATCGACGAGCTCGTGCAGTCGGAGCAGTTCGCGGCGTTCGCTCCCGACACGCTCGCCGAGGCCCGCAACCGCGGCTACCACGCCCACACGTCGATCAAGAAGGCTGCGCGCTAGCTGGTCGCGCTCGCTGCGCTCGCCGCTCCGTGACGCGGGACGGGAGTGAGCGAGGCCGCGCCGCTCGCTCTGCTCGCGCGCTCAGCCACGGTCGCAGCGGTCAGGCCGGCGTGACGGCGTCCATCACGCCCTGCTTGCGGGCTTCGAAGGCGACGTCGGAGAGCGCGGGCGACGACGGCACCGATGCAGCGTCGGGGGGCAGCCCCGCGAGCTCCACCCACGACGTGCAGCCGCCGTACGCGTCGTCCCACCCGACGGTGAGCGGCTCGTCGAAGCGATGTGCCCGCAGCACGAGCACCCAGAGCGGATCGCGCGACTTCCACTTGAGGCGGCTCTCGACGTAGTCGCCGGTCCAGATGAGCTTGCCGTCGATCGCGGCGAGCTGCTCGGGCTCGGTGATCGTGACCGACTCGACGACCTCGGCCCAGCCGGGGATCGTGATCGACTCGCCGACCGGTGCCGCCGGGGCGAGGTCGATCCAGCGGCGATACGCGGCCTTGAGCAGCTCCGGCTTCTGGTGCTCCGCAGTGGGATACAGGTAGAAGCGGTCCGACTGCAGCGCGAAGTGGCGGCCGTCTTCGCGCAGGCCGCCCTTGCGCACGTCGACGACCTGCTCGCCCTCGAGCAGCGCGTGCACGATGACCGCCCATTCCTTCAGTGCCGGAGTCGCCGCGGCGGTGGTCACGCGGGCCAGGATACGAGACCGGTCGGAGCCGGCGAGCGGTCGGCGGTGCAACCGGCGACGCCCGGTGTCGTCGGGAGCGAGCATGCGACCATGTGGTCGCGCGACGGAGGGCAGTTGGAGGAGATCTTCTCGGAAGGGTTGCGCCTGACTGCGCACCTCGCGCGGCCTGCGGGCGTGCAACGGGTGCCGGGTCTCGTGCTGCTCGCGGGGTTTCCGCGCGGCGCGGGCGGCGCGGCGATGGCCGGGCAGACGTACCCGCCGCTCGCGGAGCGCATCGCGCGCGAGACGAACTGGGCCGCGCTCACGTTCGCGTACCGCGGGACCAGCACGTCGGAGGGCGACTTCTCGATCGACGGCTGGCTCGCCGACGCGCGCGCCGCGGTCGACGCGCTCGACGAGCGACCCGACATCAGCAGCATCTGGCTCGTCGGGTTCCGTCTCGGCGGCACGATCGCAATCGTGACCGCGGCCGACGACGATCGTGTGCGCGGGCTCGCGACGTTCGCCGCACCCGCGTCGCTGCGCGAATGGGTGCGTGATCCCGCGTGGTTCCTCGAGTACGCGCGCCGCGGGGGAGTGCTCCGAACCGAGGGCTATCCCGCGGATTCGGTCGCGTGGACGCGCGCGATCGCGAACCTCGATCCGCTCGCGGCCGCCGGCCGCGTCACGCCGCGCGAGTGGCTGGTCGTGCACGGATCCGACGACGACGTCGTGCCGGTGGACGACTCGCGCAAGCTCGCGTCGAACGGTGGGCCGCGCGCCGAGCTGCGCATCGTGCAGAACGGCGGTCACCGGTTGCGACACGACCCGCGCGCGATCGCGATGCTCTTCGGCTGGCTCGATCGACAGCAGCCGTGATCGCACGCGCGCATCGACTCGCGCGCGCGGCCGAAGGCGTGAGCGGAGCGAGCGTCGAGGCTCGCCAGCGAGCGTGCGAGTCGGCGACCCGAAGGGGAGCCGGCGAAGGAGCGAGCGCATGAGCCACGAGAAGCCGCCGGAGATGAGTGTGCCGCGGCCGGACGAGGCGACCCCGGCCGGCGAGATGACGATGGCGCGCGCGTGGCTCGTGCACCTGCGCGCGAGCGTCCTCTTCAAGCTCGAAGATCTCGACGACGCGCAGCTGCGGTGGCGGCCCGCACCGACCGCGAACTCGCTCGGCGCGATCGCGGTGCACTGCGGCTACGCGGAACGACTGTGGCTGCGCGCGATCTTCGCGGGCGAGGCGATGGACATGAAGTGGCGCGCGCACATGTTCGAGTTGCCCGACGGATGGTCGGTCGCCGACGTCGTCGCGTTCCATCGATTCGAGACCGCGGCCGCCGACGCGGTGCTCGACGCGGCGCCGTCGTTCGACGTGGCGTCGCGCGGACCGACGCGGCCGACGACGCTGCGCTGGGTCGTCACGCATCTCGTCGAGGAGCTCGCGCGTCATGCGGGGCACATGGACATCACGCGCGAGCTGCTCGACGGCCGAACCGGCCGATAACGCCGCATCCGCCCGACCGAGCCCCGTTTCGCGAGGGTCGTCGGTTACAGTTGCTTCATGGCTCGAACCGGTGCCGGCACCGCGCGCGGCGCGCGGGTCATCCGGCCCCGAGCGTCCGTCGCGACCCGGTTCCGGCGCATCGCGGAGTACCACGAACTGCTCGTGGGGATGACGCGCAAGGAGCTGAAGGTCAAGTACAAGAACAGCGTTCTGGGCTTCGCGTGGTCGCTGCTCAACCCGCTCCTCTACCTCGTCGTGTACTACATCGCGTTCGTGAAGATCCTCGGCTCCGGGATCCCAGAGTTCCCGATCTACCTGCTGTCGGGGCTGCTCGTGTGGAACCTCTTCTCCGCGGGGCTCGGCGCCGCGTGCGGCGCGGTCGTCGGCAACGCCGGGCTCGTGAAGAAGGTCGCGTTCCCGCGCGAGATCCTGCCGCTCGCCGCGGTCGGTTCGACCGTGATCACGTTCTGCCTGCAGGCGACCGTCCTGTTCGCCGTGCTGGCGATCGTGCAGTGGAGCGTGTCGTGGACCTTCCTCGCGCTGCTGCCGCTCGCACTCGTCGCGCTCGTGCTACTCACCGCGTCGCTCGGCATTCTGCTCAGCGCGGTGAACGTGTACCTGCGCGACACGCAGCACTTCCTCGAGCTCGCGCTGCTCGCGTGGTTCTGGGTCACGCCCGTCGTCTACGGGTTCATGACGCTCGGCAAGCGCGGTCACTGGTGGTTCACGAGAGTGTGGGAGCTCAACCCCGTGACGCCGATCGTGCTGATCTTCCAGCGCGGCATCTACGCGCGCACGGACAACAAGGCGCTGAACATCGGCATCCTTCCGCACTGGCCGTTCTCGATCTACCTCGCGTATCTCGGTTACTCCTTTGCGTTCGGCATCGTGACGTTCTGCGTTGCGGTCGCGGTGTTCGGGCGCAGTGAGGCGAACTTCGCCGAGGAGCTCTAGTGCCGCCGGCGATCGAGGTTCGCGACGTCTCGAAGCGGTTCCGCCTCTTCCACGAGCACTGGGGCTCGCTGAAGGAGAAGGCGATCCACTTCGGTCGCATCCCGTACGAGGACTTCTGGGCACTCGACGAGAACCAGATCAGCTTCGACATCGAGGAAGGTACGACGGTCGGGCTGCTCGGCCACAACGGTTCGGGCAAGTCGACGCTGCTGAAGTGCGTGGCCGGCATCATCCAGCCGACGACCGGCGAGATCGTCACGCACGGCCGGCTCGCCGCCCTGCTCGAGCTCGGCGCCGGCTTCCACCCGGAGCTGACGGGCCGCGAGAACATCTTCATGAACGCGTCGATCCTCGGGCTGTCGAAGAAGAGCATCGAGCGCGTGTTCGACGAGATCGTCGCGTTCGCGGAGCTCGACAAGTTCATCGACATGCAGGTGCGCCACTACTCGTCGGGCATGTACGTGCGCCTCGGTTTCGCGGTCGCCGTGAACGTCGACCCCGACATACTGCTCATCGACGAGGTGCTCGCAGTCGGCGACGAGAACTTCCAGCGCAAGTGTCTCGAGCGCGTGAAGCAGTTCCAGCGCGAGGGCCGCACCATCCTGTTCGTGACGCACGCGGCCGACCTCGTGCGCCGCATCTGTGACCGCACGATCGTGCTCGACCGCGGTGTCGTCGTCGACGACGACAAGCCGGGCCACGCGGTGCGCACGTTCCGCGAGACGTTGCGCCGTTCCGGTCTGTCGACCGCGGCCGACGACGTCGAACCCGAGCCCGTCGACGAAGAAGCGCAGAGCCACGGCGCGCAGATGGCCGGTTCCGCGACCCTGCGGGTCAAGATCACGCACGTCGAGATCACGCACCCGGGGATCGCGGCCGGCCGCAACTGGTTGCTGCCCGACGAGCCGATGACGATCTCGATCAGCTACCACGCCGACGAGCCGACCGACGACCTCCTGTTCGGCGTCGGGATCCACGACCAGGAAGGCAACAACATCTTCGGCACGAACACGCGGGCTGCCGAGATCGAAGTGCCAAAGGCCGACGGCGACGGCGAGATGGCCTTCGTGTTCGAGCGCGTCCCACTGCTCGACGGCACCTACATGGTGACGCTCGCGATCCAGACGACCGACGAGGGCACCGTGTACGACTGGCGCGATCAGCAGTACCAGTTCGAGGTGATGAATCCGATGCGTACGATCGGCATGGTCGCGCTGCCGGTCGAGATCCGGTTCGGCGACCTCGCGGTCGAAGCGGGTCGGGGCTCGGCCGCGTAAGGGCCCCGCGCTAGATTCCCGACGTGGCGAACGGGTCCGATCCCGACCTCGAGAAGCTGGTCGCGGAGCTGCGCGACCGTGTCGAAGCCCGGCGCAACGCCGGGGCGTATCCCGACGATCTCGAAGAGTCGCTCGAGCAGCACTTCACGCAGCTCATCGGACCGCGCTCGCGCGTCGCGCCGCAGGCCTTCGACGAGCTCGACTCGCAGATTCGCGATCTCGGCGAGTACGAGTTCTCCCGCACGCGGATCGCGAGCTCGAGCGGCGTACCCGGAGGGGCGCTCGCGCACCGGCTCGTGAACCGCGCGCTGAGCCGCGCGATCGACGGTGTGCTCGCGCAATCGCAGGAGCAGCAGGTGCTCCTCACGGGTGTGCTCGCGCTGTTGAGTGAGATCGCGAGCTCGATCGCGAGCGGCGGCGAGCAGGTCGTCGCGCAGCAGCTCGACGATCTCCAACAGCGGCTCGCGGAGCACACCCGTTCGCTCAACGAGCTCGACCGGCGCGTCGGCGACGTTGCCGCGCGTGTCCCCGGCGCGGGCGTCGACACGTACTACGACGAGACCCACTTCACCCAGCGCTTCCGCGGCGGTGCCGACGATCTCCGCGCCCGCTACGCCGACCTCGTCACGCACTTCGAAGGCTGCAGCCCCGTGCTCGACATCGGCTTCGGCCGCGGCGAGCTCATGGAGCTGCTCGCCGACATGGGCCTCGAGGTGTCGGGGATCGAGGTCGACCCGCACCTCGTCGCGCTCGCGCGTGGCCGCGGGCTCGACGTCGCGGGCGGCACCGCGGTCGAGCATCTGCGCACGCTCGCGCCCGAGAGCCTCGGCGGCATCTCGATGATCCAGGTGATCGAGCACCTCTCGCCGCAGCAGGTGATCGACGTCGTCGAGCTCTGCGCCGAGAAGGTGCGGCCGGGCGGCAAGGTGATCATCGAGACGGTGAACCCCGAGTCGTTGTTCACGTACGCGCGCTCGTTCTGGCTCGATCCCGACCACGTCCGGCCCGTGCACCGCGGCCTGCTCGAGTTCCTCTTCACCGAGGCCGGGTTCCAGAAGCTCGAGGTCGAGTGGCGCTCGCCGGTACCGGCGAACGAGCGCCTCGTGCCCGTGCCCGGCGACGACGCGCAGGCCCGCGCGATCAACGAGAACTTCGACCGCATCGACCGTCTGCTCTTCGGCGCCCAGGACTACGCGCTCATCGCGACCCGGTGAGCCCCACCGCGCTCCTTCGCGACGCGGGGCTGCGCGCGTCCTCGGCCCGAACCGAGACGCCGTTCGGCATCCACCAGATCATCACCGCGGCGGCGCCCGGCGACGCGATCACCAACGTCGCGCTCGAGTTCCAGTCGGTGCTGCAGATGGCGGCGCCGTCGGAGATCTACGCGCGTCACGTCGCACCCGAGCTCGCGGGCAAGGTTCGCCACCTGCGCGAGTTCTCGCGCCACGACCGCAGGGGCGTGCTGCTGTACCACGCGTCGATCGGCGAGCCCTCGATCACGTCGTTCCTGCGGGCGCGTACCGAGCCGCTCGTGCTCGTGTACCACAACGTCACGCCCGCGCATTACTTCGAGCCGTGGGCGCCGGAGTTCGCCGAGCTGCTCGACCTCGGCCGGCGCGAGCTCGACTCGCTCCGCGACCGCGTGCGGCTCACGATCGCCGACTCCGCCTTCAACGCGGCCGAGCTCTACGAGATCGGCTACCGCGACATCCGGATCGTGCCGCCCGTGATCGACCCGCGGCGGCTGCTCGACATGACGCCCGACGCGGGCACGCTCAACTATCTCGACACGCAGCTCGGCATGCCGTTCGTGCTGTTCGTCGGCCAGCTCGTGCCCCACAAGCGACCCGAGCTGCTGATCGACGCGATGCACGTGGCGCGCACGTACCACGCGTTCCCGGCGTTCCTGCTGCTCGTCGGCCCCCACCGCTTCAAGAGCTACGCGAACTCGGTGATCCGCCACGTGCGCGAGCTCAACCTGCCCACGGCGCACATCGTCGGCGGCGTGCCCGACGCCAACCTCGCGGCGATGTTCCGGCGGGCGCGCGCGATGGTGACGGTCTCCGAGCACGAAGGCTTCTGCGTGCCGCTCGTCGAGGCGATGGCGTTCGGGCTCCCGATCGTCGCGACCGCGAACGCCGCCATACCGGAGGTCGTGGGCGACGGCGGCCTACTGCTGCCTCCGACGGCCGGCCCCGCACTCGTCGCCGAGGCGCTCATGCGCGTCGTCGACGACCCGGACCTGCGCCGCGACCTCGCGGAACGCGGCCGTCGCCGCGTCGCGAACTTCGACCGCGACCGCACGCGGCAGCTGCTGCTCGAGATGCTCATGGACGTTTTCTGATGCGCGTCCTCTACGTCGTGCAGCGCTACGGCGAGGACATCGCGGGCGGCGCCGAGCAGCACACGCGCTCGTTCGCGGAACGACTCGTGCAGCGGGGTCACGACGTCGAGGTGCTCACCACGAGCGCGAAGTCGTACGTCGACTGGGCGAACGAGCTCGAGCCGGGCTTCTCGTGGTGCAACGGGGTCGCGGTACGCCGCGTGCCGGTGCGCGAGCCGCGCTCGGCGGTGCTCTTCGGCGAGCTCAACGCGCGCATGGTCACCACGCGGCGCGCCCGGCCGCTGGCATTGCAGCGCGAGTGGATGCGGATGCAGGGTCCCGACTCTCCACGCCTCGCGCAGCTGCTGCGCCGCCGCGCCGCCGACCACGACGTCGTCGTGTTCATCACGTACCTCTACTGGACCGCGTGGGCCGGTCTGCGCGTGGGCGCGGGACGCGTCCCGACCGTGCTGCACCCGACCGCGCACGACGAGCCGCCGCTGCGCATGTCGATCTTCGACGAGGTGCTCCGGCTGCCCGACGCGCTCGCCTACCTCACGCCCGAGGAAGCGGAAGTCGTGCGCGACCGCTTCCCGAGCGTGCCGCGGGGCGAAGTCGTCGGCATCGGGATCGAGCCCGCGGGTGCCGCGGATCCCGCGCGCTTCCGTCGCCGCTTCGAGCTCGGCGACGATCCGTATCTGCTCTACGTCGGCCGCGTCGACCCCGCGAAGGGCGCGGCCGAGCTCACGGCGTTCTTCGACGCGTACAAGCGTCGGAATCCGGGGTCGTTGCGGCTCGTGCTCCTCGGCGAGACGATCGTCGACCTCGGCGGCCCGCGCGATGTCGTCGTGACCGGCTTCGTCGACGAGCAGACGCGCAACGACGCGCTCGCCGGCGCGCTCGCGCTCGCGCAGCCGTCGTACTTCGAGAGCTTCTCGCTGGTGTTGTGCGAGTCGTTCGCGCACGGCCGTCCCGCGCTCGTGCAGGGCCGGAGCGCGGTGCTTGCGGGCCACGCACACCGCAGCCACGCCGCGATCCCGTACTCCGGCTTCGCGGAGTTCGAGGCCGCGGTCGACGTCTTGATCGCGCGGCCGGAGCTCGCGGACGAGATGGGTGAGGCCGGCCGTCGCTACGTCGCGCGCGAGTACGGATGGGAGACCGTGCTCGATCGCTACGAAGCGCTCCTGACCGACGTGGTCGCGCGCCGTCAGGCGTCGTCGACGATGACGCCGGCGGGCCAGCTGCGGTAGAGGGAGGCCGGCAGCCCGTCGCGCGGCGTGCCGGTCGCGCGGGCGCGTGCGAACAAGTAGTGACCGAGGTCGGGGCTCCGCCACTGGACGAGGGGGGCCGCTTCGGCGCGGCGCGGCCACCGGTTCGGGTCGTACGGATGGCCGTCGGCGGTGTGCGACGCCTCCACGCGGTATCCCGCGAACTCGAGGATGCGATGGAGCTCGTGGCGCGTGTACTCGCGGTTGTGGCGCCCGTACGGTCCGAAGCCCGAGTACGGGTCGTAGATGTTGGTGCCGTGCACCATCGCCATCACGTTGTCGATGCGCGCGACGTTCGGTGTCGTGACGACGAGCAGCCCGCCCGGTCGCAGCACGCGGTGGATCTCGCGCAGCGTCGCGAGCGGGTTCATGAGCAGGTGCTCGATGATCTCGCAGAACAGGACGACCGCGAACGAGTCGTCGGCGAACGGGAAGCGCTCCTCTTCCACGTTGAAGAGCATGCTCGTGTGCTTCTTCTCCACACGCTCCGTCGCACCGATCGGGAAATAGGACACGGTCTCGACCGTCTCGCCGGAGGTGCCGTAGTAGTTCGCGAGCGTGAGGTCGAGGTCGGTGTACGACGCGAGCAGCTCGGTCGTGAAGTACGGGTTCGCGCCGAGCTCGAGCGCGGGCCCCGTCTCGGCGCGCACGAGCGCCCACGTGTGGAGGAAACGCCAGAGTGAGTCGTCGACGTAGGCGTCGAGATGTCCGGGCGGCTCACCGTTCACGGACCAGGTGCGGAACATCGCGGCGAGCTCGGCGAGCGTGACGCCGTCGGGAAGGGGTACTTCGGGCGACCGCCAGACCGCGTCGGGATCGACCCGCGCCGTCGTGGATGCCGGTGCCGCGGTGTCGAGCGCCCCCGCGGCCCGGCGGAGCAGACGTTGGACGGGCGGTGGGCTCGACCGCAGCGCGCGGCCCGCGAGGTGGCGGCCGCGCTCGGCCGGTGTCGGTGGCGATCCCATCGCGGTCGAGCCTAAGGGTTGGTGCTCGGCAACGCGCGGGTGACCGTGGCGAAGCTGCGGATGCCTTCCTGCACGAGCGCGATGTGCACGGTGTCGCCGGGGCCGCGCCGCGGTGTGTCGGCGAGGGCCGTGCGCAGATCGACCGCCTCGCCCGGGAGCACGCTGTGGGGCAGCGGGATCGTGTGCCGGTCGATCGTGTGTCCGTGTGCGTCGAGCACCGACGCGACGACGTCGACCTGGCCACAGCGATCGGCGCGGAGGTCGACGGGCGTGCCGAGCCACGGTGCGCCCGCACCGATGTGATGCACCGAGACGCGGAGCTCGGTCGCGGCGACGGTCGCGTCGATGCGCGCGTCGTACGCCGTCGCGGGCATCGCGGTGCACGGGTCGGGCGCGCCGGCGAGGCCCGCGCGCGCGACCGCGGCGCGCGTGCGCGCGGGCAGCCGCGACTCGTCGAGCCAGAGCAGCCAGTCCGAGTCGGTCTCCGCGGCCACGAGGCGCGCCGCCGGGTGGTGCGCGCCGTACGCGAGGCCGGTGCCGAGTACGAGCGGTCCGCATCCGGTGCGCGGTGGCCCGTACGTACCGAGGAAGCGCGTCTTCGGCAGGAGGAAGCGATCGTTGTATTCGAAGTTCTCGGAGGTCGCGACCGTCTCGCGATCGAGCTCGATGCACTGCGTGGGAACGCCCTGCTGCGCGAGCGTGTTGATGGCGTGGACGACCGTCGCGCGATCGAGGCTGCGCGCCGACGACGCCTCCAGATCACCGAACTGACCGACCGCGACCGCGAGCGCGACGACGAGCAGCACCACGACCGCGAAGACGCGCGGCCGCCACGCGATCAGGAGCAGTGCGACCGTCGCGATCGCGGCGCCGATGAGCACGGCCGCGCCGAGCGTGTCGACGTGCAACAGACGGTGGATCGGCACCCAGGCCGGCACCGCGGCCGACACCACGCCGTGATGCGGCCGGCGAACGAGCACCGGCACGGCGAGCCGCGCGACGAAGATGCCGGCGCCGACGCCCGCCGCGACTCTGAATGCCCGCGCCGCGTCCCGTCGCGAGAGCAGCCAGCTCGCGCCGATGACGAGCGCCGGGAGCGCGACGACTTCGTTGTAGCGGCCGAAATAGAGGTGGTCGGTGCGGTCGAACGCGGCGATGCCGGTGACGCGCGCGGCGTCGGCCACCGCGGTGACGGCGACCGACGCGAGCGCGAACACCGCGACGCTCCGCCGGGCCGCGTGCTCGCGGTCGCCCGGTTGCGCGCGCCCCGACGTGAGCCAGCGCGTCGCGACGATCAGGCCCACGATCGTGAGGCCCGCCGACGCGACCCCGAGATACGCGAACCGTCCGAGGAGCGCGCCGAGCCACGGAGCCCAATTTCCGGGATGCCGCGCGACGTTCGTGAGCCCTTCGGTGAGCCCGTTGTAGCCCTTCGTGTGGCCGGTGCCGCTCACCGCGCGGCTGAAGTTGCGACCGGCGAGGCTCAACACCGCGAGGAGCCCGGTCTCCGGCACCACGGTGCGCCACGAGCGGCGTTCGTCGAACGCGAGCAGCACCAGCGCGACGAATGTCGCGCCGACGACGATCAGACCGCGCGGCGAGACCCAGTACGCGAACGCGGCCGCGGCCGCGGCACCGAGACGGGCCGAGGTCGCGCGCCGCCGCGCCGCGTGCGCGAGCAGCACCGCGATCGCGAGCGTGGTCGGGAGCAACGCGTTCTCCGACATCGCAAGCCCGACGTAGTAGAACGCGAGCGGCGCGAACGCGACGAGACCGGCGGTCACCAACGCGACCCAACGCGGTGCGCGAGGTCGCAGCGCGCGCACGAGCAAGAGCGCGAGCAGCGGTGAGCCCGCGGACATCACCGCGTTCGTCACGAGCGCGGCGTGGTAGTAGCGCAGCGGAGTCGACGTGAACCGCGCGGCCGGAACGAGGAAGAGGCTGTAGCCCGCGAAGTAGCCCGCGCCGCTGCGCCCGTAACCGGAAGCGAGGTCGCGCGCGTCGCCGAGGTAGCCGGCCTCGTCCGGGTAGAGGTGCGGCGCGGGGAAGTGCTGCACCTGGAGCAGGTGCAGCACCACGACACCGAGCGCGAGCCCGACTCCGAGCGCGGCGAAGGCGCGGCGGCGTTCCATCACGGCGCTCGGAGTCGGCCTGCTCGCGCGACCGTCAGGTGTGCAGCGCCTGCACGACCCCGGTGCCCCGAGGTCCCCCGAAGACGCGGACGCCCTGCTGCACGAGTGCGATGCGCACCGAGTACGCGTGGTTGGCGCGCAGGGTGAACGTCTTGGGACCGAGCTTGGGATCGGCGAGCGGCTCGCGCACGTGCACCGTGTCGCCGGGCAGGACGGTGCGCGGCAACGGAATCGTGCGCACGTACACGGGCTGCTGGGCCTCGTCGAACACCGAGGCGATGAGGTCGACCTGGCCGCAGCGGTTCGCGTTCAGCGTGCCGAGCGACGCGAGCCATGGCGCACCGGCCCCGGCGTGCGCGACCGAGATGTCGACGATCGTGGTCGACACGTTCTGTCCGGGCGCGAGCGTGACGGTCGCGGTGATCGGCGCCTGGTACGCGGCGGCGGGCAGCGCGGTGCACGGGTTGTTCGGCGTGAGCAGTCCCGCCTGCGCCACCTTGGCGCGCAGCGTCGGCGAGACGCGCGACGTGTCGAGCCACAAGGTGAGGTTGGAGTAGTTCTCGAGCGCGACGAGTCGCGCCGCGGGGTTGCGCGTCGCGTACGACAACCCGCTCGAGATCACGAGCGGTCCGCACTTCGGGTTCGGTCCGTTCGGCGCGTGGACGAACGTCGTCTTCGGGACGAGGAAGCGGTAGTCGTACTCCTCCCACAGGAGGTCGCCGACGTTCGGGACCTGCTCGAACTCCGCGCACTTCGTCGGCACGCCCTGCTTGCCGAGCGCTTCGATCGCGTGGCTCAACGTGCCGCGCGCCGCGCTGCCGACCGACGGCGGCTCGAGGTTGCGGATGTGGCTCACCGCGACCGCGGGCGCGATCACGACGACGAGCACGATTCCGAACACGCGCGGCTCGACCCAGAGGAGCGCGAGCGCAAGCGTCGCGATCGCGGCGCCCGCGAGGAGCGCGCTCGGCAACGTGTCGAGGTTGAGGAACCAGTTGAGCGGGATCCACGCAGGCACCGCGGCCGCCATCACCGGGTGGTTCGGCGGCGGGTGCGGGATCAGCACGCGCACGAGCCCGAGTGCGACGAAGAGGCCGCCACCCACCACGACCACGACGCCGAGCCCGCGCCGGCGACGCGCGTGCGACAGCATCCAGCTCGCGCCGATCACGAGCGCAGGCAGCGCGAGGACCTCGTTGTAGCGGCCGAAGTAGAGGTGGTCGATGCGGTCGAACTTGCTGATGCCCGCGACGCGTGCCGCGTCGGCGAGCACCGTCACCACGATCGAGAGCACCGCGAACACCGCGACGCTGCGCCGCGCGCGCTGGAGCGCGTCGTCGGGCGCGGGGCGGCGGCCCACGAGCCACCCGATCGAGACGACGAGGCCCACGATCGTGAGCCCGGCCGACGCCACCCCGAGGTACGCGAAGCGGCCGAGCACGGCGCCGAGCCAGTGGCTCCAGAGGCCCGGGTGCTTCACGACCGACGTGATGCCCTGGGTGAGCCCGCCGTAGCCCGCCGTGTTGCTCGTGCCGTTCACCGCGCGCGTGAAGACCTTGCCGACGAACGCGGCGACCGCAATCGTGCCGACCTCGGGCAGCAGCGAGAGGAACGAACGGCGTTCGTCGAACGTGAGCCACGCGAGCGCGACGAGCGTCGCGGCGGTGACGATGATGCCGCGCGGCGACGTCCAGTACGCGAAGGCGCCGGCCGCCGCCGCGCCGAGACGCGCCCAGCGCTCGTCGCGTACGGCGGCGCGCGCGAGCAGGAGGGCCGCGGCGAGCGTCGCGGGGAGCAGCGCGTTCTCCGACATCGTCAGGCCGACGAAGTAGAACGCGAGCGGCGCGAACGCGACGAGCGCCGCGGTGACGAGCGCGACCCAGCGTCCTGACTTCGGCTGCAACGTGCGCACCAGCATCAGCGCGAGCAGCGGCGAGATCACCGAGAGGACTGCGTTCGTGACGAGCGCGGCGTGGTAGAAGCGAATCGGCGCGGTGGTGAAGAGCGCGGCCGGCACGAGCAGCAGGCTGTAGCCCGACGCGTAGCCCGAGCCGGTGCGGCCGTAGCCGGACACCATGTACCGCGCGTTCGCGAGGTAGCCGCCCTCGTCGGTGAAGATCTGCGGCGCCTGCAGCCGCAGCACCTGCGTGATGTGCAGGACGATCAAGCCGACGCCGAGGACGGCCGCGAGCACCGCGAAATGACGCATCGAATCCGAACCGCGACGTCCGGCCTTCGGGTCCGCCGGGGAGGCCGCGGTCGCGTCGAAATCGGCGCTCTCTCGTTCCGCTACCGCGCTCGTGATCGACCTTCCTCGGCGGTGACCGGTCGGCGCGACGGTACCAGCGGGTCGCGGTAAAACCGCTGAACCCACGGCTCCGGACGCGGGCCGTCCCGGCGGGTGGTCAGATGGCGACGGCTACCATGCGGGGCTTTCCCGGAGCCGCTCGACGCGGCGGGGCAACGGCCGGGGGCATGGGTCCGGTGCGCCGAACGGTGGCTGGACGGCGGAGATGAGCTCACGATGACGTCGATCGACCTGTCGCTCCTGCTGCCCGCCTACAACGAGGCGCCGAACCTCCCGGCCGTGGTCGAGGAGATCACCACGCAGCTCGCGTCGACGGACCTCGACTACGAGATCGTTGTCGTCGACGACGGCAGCAGCGACGGCACGATCGACGTGCTCGCCGATCTCGGCACCCGCTACGAGCGGCTGCGCTGGCTCTCGTTCCGCCGCAACAGCGGCAAGTCGGAGGCGCTGCAGGCGGGCTTCGCGCTCACGCGCGGCAAGGTCGTCGTGCTCATGGACGCCGACGGCCAGGACGACCCGGCCGCGATCCCCACGTTGCTCGCGGCGCTCGACGGTGGCCTCGACCTCGTGACCGGGCGACGCTCCCAGCGCAACGACCGCTTCATCAAGCGGTCGACATCGAAGCTCTACAACTGGATGACGTCGAAGATCACCGGCGTCCCCGGTCGCGACTTCAACAGCGGGCTCAAGGCGATCCGCCGCGACCTCGTCGACGAGCTCGACCTGTACGGCGAGCTCCACCGCTACATCCCGGTGCTCGCGGCGTCGAGCGGATTCGCGGTCGGCGAGGTCGACGTTCCGCACCGCGCGCGGCTGCACGGCGAGTCGAAGTTCGGGCGGGCGCGCTTCTGGCGCGGCTTCTTCGACCTCGTCACCGTGAAGTTCCTCACGACCTACAAGACGCGGCCGTTCCACATCCTGGGCGGTGTGGGGCTGGGCTGTGGCGGGCTCGGCAGCCTGCTGCTCGTCTGGATGCTCGTCGACAAGCTGAACGGCCACGCGATCGGCTCGCGACCCGCGCTCATCGCGGGCGTGCTCTTCGTCCTCGTCGGGCTCCAGTTCGCGTCGCTCGGGCTGCTCGCGGAGCTGATCGTCTACCGAACGCGCGGCGTGGTGGTGAGTCGGCCGGTGATCGCGGCGTCGGCGCGGGTCGACGCCGGCGCCGAGGACCGCTCTCGCGTGGTGTCGGCGCCGTAATCTCCTTGCGACCCGCCGATCCGCACGAGGGAGGATCCGTTGGCGCCAGCCGCTGAACGCGACCAGGTCACGCGAGCGCTCCACGAGAACGCCGATGCGCCCCGCATCGTCGATGCCGCGATCACCACGTTCCACGCCGAGCGCGGCGACGAGAAGCTCGCGCCGCTCGTGATCGTGATCGCGGCGTTGAACGAGGCGTCGGGGATCGGGCCCGTGATCGACGAGCTCCCGGACACGATCTGCGACCTCGCAGTCACCGTCCTCGTCATCGACGACGGCAGCACCGACGGCACGGAGGGCGTCGCCCTCGAGCACGGCGCGCAGGTGTGCCGGCTCGAGCGCAACTGCGGCCACGGCACCGCGCTACGCGCCGGCTACCGGATCGCGCGCGAGGGCGGAGCCCGCTACATCGCGACGCTCGACGCCGACGGCCAGTGGGACCCCGGCGATCTCCCGGCGATGGTGTCGCTGCTCGAGACCGACCGCGCCGACCTCGTCATCGGCTCCCGCCGCCTGGGCAGCACCGAGAACACCGACGCGGTGCGCAACCTCGGCGTGCGCTTCTTCTCCGCGCTCATCAGCTTCACGACCCGCGCGCACATCACCGACAGCTCGAGCGGGCTGCGGGCGATGCGCGTCGAGGTGACGGCGAAGGTGCGCCAGACGCAGCCGCAGTATCAAACGTCGGAGCTGCTCATCGGCGCCATCATGAACGGCTTCCGCGTCGCCGAGGTGCCCACGGTCATGCGCGTCCGCAACGCGGGCGAGAGCAAGAAGGGCAAGAACACCTTCTACGGCGTGCGGTACTTCCAGGTGATCTCGCGCACGCTCCTACGCGAGTGGCGCGACCGCATCCTTCGGTCGCGAAGCCACTGAACCGTTCGATCCGGTAGATCCGTCGCGCTCGCCGTCGTCGGTCGCGTCGACCTCGTGGAGGTCGAGCGGAGGCGGCTTGAACAGGATCTTCTGGAAGAACGCGTACTTGGCGGCGAACAGCACGCCGTAGGTCGCCATGTACGTGCCCGCGTTGAGCAGCGTGCGCGTGCTGCGTGCCGAGTGGATCGCCGCGTTGTTCACGACGCCGATCGCGAGCGCCGCCGCGATCGCGCCGCCGAGCGCCGTCGCCCAGTACGGCACCACCTCGCGCCAGAAGTCGGAGCGCTCGCGGCGCCCCCACGTCCAGGTGCGGTTCAGGTAGTAGCCGGGGATGATGCCGGCGATCGACGCCACGATCGACGCGCTGCGCGCGCCGAGCAGATGCGGCCAGAACAGGGCGATGAACACGACCTCGGAGACGGCGAAGCAGATCGCGGAGCCCATCGTGTAGCGCGACATCCGCAACCAGTGCGGCAGGTGGTGGCTGGGCCGGACGACGACCCGGGAGAGCGTGTCGCGCACGTCAGTTCGCGTCGTGCCGGTTCTGGACCCGCCAGTACGAGCGGCACGGGATCTTGGTCGTGTCGCAGCGATCGGCGTACTTGCGTGCGATGTCGGTCACCTCTTGCATCAGCCCGTCGGCCAACGTGGTGGGCTTCAGACCGAGGTCGATGAACTGGCGATTGTCGACCGCGAGGTCGTTCTCGGCCGCCTCGTTGCGCGGGTTGTCGACGTAGTCGATCTTGGCGCCGGTCAGCTCCGAGATCATCAGCGCGAGGTCCTCGATGCGGTGCGTCTCGGTCATCTGGTTGAGGATCTTCACCCGCTCGCCGCGTTCCGGCGGCTCGAGCGTCGCGATCTCGATGCACCGCACCGTGTCGTGGATGTGGATGAACGCACGGGTCTGACCGCCGGTGCCGTGAACCGTGAGCGGGTAGTCGACCGCGGCCTGCATGAGGAACCGGTTGAGCGCGGTTCCGTAGTCGCCGTCGTAGTCGAAGCGGTTGATGAGCCGCTCGTCGCGCTCGGTCTGGTCGGTCTGCGTGCCCCACACGATGCCTTGGTGCAGGTCGGTGACGCGCAGGTGGTCGTTCTTGGCGTAGAACGCGAAGAGCAGCTGATCCTGCGTCTTCGTCATGTGGTAGATGCTGCCGGGGTTCGGCGGGTACAGGATCTCCCGCTCGATCATCTCCCCGTGGTCGCCCTCGACCTTCACGCGGAGGTAGCCCTCGGGGATCGTCATCCCGGCGGCGCCGTAGCCGTACACGCCCATGGTGCCGAGGTGGACGATGTGGATGTCGAGGCCGGACTCCACGACCGCGGCGAGGAGGTTGTTCGTCGCGTTCAGGTTGTTGCTGACCGTGTAGCGCTTGTGCCACGACGACTTCATCGAATACGGCGCGGCCCGCTGCTCCGCGAAGTGCACCACGACGTCGGGCTTCCACTCCTCGAGGAGCGAGAGCAGCCGGTGGTAGTTCTCGGCGACGTCGAAGCGGTGGAAGGCGATCTCCTTGCCGCTGAGCTCCTTCCACGCCGCGAGCCGGACCGACATCGGCGAGATCGGCGTCAGCGACGACACCTCGAGCTCGTTGTCGATGTTCCGCCGGGAGAGGTTGTCGACGATCGCGACCTCGTAGTCACGATTCGACAGGTGGAGTGCCGTCGGCCAGCCACAGAATCCGTCCCCACCGAGAATGAGTGCTCGCATCAGCCGGTCGACCTCCTCGTGGACGGCACGTTCCCCACCGCCTCTGCGGGCCGCGCACGAGTGTGCAAGCGGGTGCGAAGTCACGCCGTGGCGGCAGCGGAACGGTCGAATCGTACCCCAGCGCCGGTGGAAAACCTGCGATCGAGCCCAGCGCCGGGGTCGGCGGGAACGGCCGGGATCGGCGGAGCGGCGCCGTTCTCGGCGCGCGGTGACGGTCACGGTTCCTCGCGGCGACGGCCGGTAGCCTCCGACGCCGGTGAGCGTCACGAGCGACGAGCGAAGCGAGCGAGCGACCTCGCCCGGTCCCACCCCGCGTGCCGGAGCCGCGGGCGCGACCGTCGGCGCCGCGCCCTGGTGGTTCGAGCAGGCCCTGATCGTGGTCTGCGCGACGGTGGTCGCCTGGGGCGCCGCGGGCGTGTTCCTCGCCGACAACGGCGAGTACCGGCTCTGGCGGGCCGCGATCCTCGGCTCGATCGGCACGGTGTTGGCGATCGGGTTCGCGGCGATGCGCACGCGCCCGGTCGACCGGGTGGAGCCGTCGTCGCGGTCCGCGATCGCGATGGTGCTCGGCGCGGGCGCGGTCGGCCTCTGGAACGCCGCGCACGCGGGGCATCACATCCTCGGCGACCGCGATCCCGGCATCTACACGCAGGCGGGCAAGTGGATCGCCGAGCACGGCAACCTCGTCGTGCCCGCGGGCGCGGGCTGGCCCGCGAACGTCTCGCACCTCGTCCTCAACTCGGGCGGTACGTACAACGAGGCCGGTCGCACGGTGCAGTTCCAGTTCGCGCACTTCCTGCCCGCGTTGCTCGCGGAGGCGCAGAACATCGGTGGCGACGGCCTGATGTTCCGCACGAACGCGTTGCTCGGCGCGGCCGCGTTGCTCGTGCTGTACGCGGTCGGGTGTCGCCTCTGTCGACGGCCGTGGCTCGTCGTCGCCGCGGTGATCGGGTTGGGCGTCTCGATCCCCGAGATCAACTGCGTGCGCGACACGTTCTCGGAACCGTCGACGCAGTTCGTGCTCTGGACCGGTATCTGGCTCATCGCGATCGCGATCGAAGCGCGATCCGGTTGGCGGCACCTCGGTGTCGCGGTGCTCGGCGGCGCGGCGCTCGGCGCCGCGATCCTCACGCGCATCGACGGTGTCGCGTACTTCACGTTCGTACCGCTGCTCGCGGTCGTCGGCTGGTTCGCGCGACGCGGTTCCGAGCGCCATCAGCTGCTCGTGACCTACGCCGCGATCGCGGTCGGCGCGATCCCCACGATCGCGATCGGCACGATCGACGTGCAGCGGCACGCGGGCAGCTATTACCACGACCTGCATCACAACGTGATGTCGCTGTACGCCGCGTGCGCGGCGATGACCGTCGTGTCGGTCGTGGTCCTCGTCGTGTGGCCGCGGCTCGGTGGCATCCGCACGTGGATGCTCGAACGCCGCTCGCTCGGCGCGTCGGTCGCGGGATGGGTCGCGGTGATCGGGATGGTTCTCGCGTGGTCGGTGCGGCCGTACCTCCAGAAGCTGAAGTGGCCGGCGGGTCCGAGCTCGCAGCCGTACATCAACTTCAACACCGTGCTGCAGAAGCGCGAGGGGCTCGCGATCAGCGGACTGCGCACGTACGGCGAGCACTCGGTCGTGTGGTTGTCGTGGTATCTCGGACCGATCGCGCTCGTGCTCGCGATCGTCGGGCTCGGCTTCCTGATCAGCCGCGTGATCAGCGTGCCGACGCCGAGCAGCGCGGTCGTGCTGCTGATCGCGGGCTCGCTCGCGGCGGAGTACCTGTGGAACCCCCACGTGAACGGTGACCAGCCGTGGGCGATGCGGCGGTTCATCCCGTCGGTGCTGCCGCTGTGCGCGCTGCTCGCCGCATTCGGCCTCGGGATCCTCTGCGACGCCGTGAGCGCCGCGCGGCCGACGTTCCCGATCGGCACGGTGGCCGCCGTCGGCGCGCTCGCGCTCGTCGCCTTCCCCTTCGGGCGGACCATCCCCGTTCGCGATCTCAGCACCGACGCGAACTATTCGGCTGCGATCCGCAGGATCTGCGCGACGGTGGGACCGAAGGCGGCGATCCTTGCGATTCCACCGCCGCTCGGCACGGTGTACACGCAGAGTCTGCGCGACTGGTGCGAGATCCCGGTCGCGGGGCTCGACGCCGCGATCGACCCCGCCACGCTGCAGACGATCGCGCAGCGTTGGAAGGCGCAGGGCCGGCGGCTCTGGATCCTCGGAAACACACCGAACGACGTGCGCGGTGCACTGCCGTCGGCGGCGCCCGTGCACGTCGCGACCGCGTGGTCGTACCACGAGGTGGAGATGACGCTCGAGCGGCCGCCCGGTGAGTACGTGCCGAAGTCGGTCGATTTCTGGGGCGCGCCGGTCTGATCGTGCGATGAGCGCATGAGTGGCACGAGCGGCGAGCGGAGCGAGCGAGCGATTTCGTCGACTCCAGTCCCGCGTCACGGAGCGGCGAGCGCGACCACGACCGCGAATCGCGCGCCGTGGTGGTTCGAGCAGTCGTTGATCGTCGGGTGCGCGACGGTCGTTGCGTGGGGCGGTGCGGGGGAGCTGCTCGCGTACCGCGGCGACTACACGCTCGCGCGCGCCGCGATCCTCGGATCGATCGGCACGCTGCTCGGCGTCGTCATCGCGGTCGTGCGCGAGCGGCCCGTCGATCGCGCGCGGGTGTCGCCGAAACCCGCGATCGCTATGGTGTTGGGCGCGGGCGCGGTCGCGCTGTGGAACGCGGTCTACGCGGGCCATCACGTGGCCGGCGATCGCGATCCGGGCATCTACGCGCTCGCGGGGAAGTGGATCGCGAAGCACGGCAACCTCGTGGTGCCCGCCGGCGCGGGCTGGCCCGCGAACGTGTCGCAGGTGCTCCTTCATTCGGGCGGCACGTACGACGCGCCCGGTCGCACGGTGCAGTTCCAGTTCGCGCACTTCCTGCCGTCGCTGCTCGCGGAGGCGCAGAACATCGGCGGCGACGGGCTGATGTTCCGCACCAACGTGCTCCTGGGCGCGGCCGGCCTGCTCGCGTTGTTCGCGGTCGGCTGCCGGTGCTGCTCGCGGCCGTGGCTGGTCGTCGCCGCGGTGCTCGGTCTCGGGATCACGATCCCGGAGCTGTACACGGTGCGCGACTCGTTCTCCGAGCCGTCGACGCAGTTCGTGCTCTGGAGCGGGATCCTGCTCGTGGTGATCGCGTTCGAGGCACAGGGCCGGGTGCAGCGACGGCATCTCGGTGTCGCGCTGTTGGGCGGTGCCGCGCTCGGCGCGACCGTGATGACGCGCATCGACGGCGTCGCGTATCTCGTCTTCGTCCCGCTGCTCGCGGCCGTCGGTTGGATCTCGCGCGCCGATGATGCGAAACGGCGGCAGCTCCTGCCGATGTACGCGGCCGTGCTCGTCGGCATCGTGCCGCCCGTCGCACTCGGGACGCTCGACGTGCAGCGGCGCTCCGCCGGCTATTACGCCGCGCTGCGACACGACGTGCTGTCGCTGTGGGCCGCGTGCGCGGCGATGGCGGTCGTCGGACTCGTGCTCGTCGCGGTCTGGCCGCGCAGCGGCGCGCTGCGCGAGCTCGTCGCGCGTGAACGCGCGCGCGTGGCGAACGTCGTCGTCGGGGTCGCGGTCGTCGGCCTCACGCTCGCGTGGGCCGTGCGACCGGCGGTGCAGAAGCTGCGCTGGCCGTCGGGCCCGAGCTCCGCCCCCTACATCGACATCAACACGCAGCTCCAGCGGCAGGAAGGGCTGCTGATCGACGGGCTGCGCACCTACGGCGAGCGCTCGGTCGAATGGCTGTCGTGGTACCTCGGACCGATCGCGCTGCTGCTCGCGATCGTCGGGCTCGCGTTCGTGCTGGCCCGGCTCATCCGTGAGCCGACGCCCGCGATCGCGGTGCCGCTGCTGATCGCGGGCTCACTGTCGGCCGAATACCTGTGGAGCCCGCACGTGAACGGCGACCAACCGTGGGCGATGCGACGCTTCGTGCCCGCGGTGCTGCCGCTGTGCGCGCTGCTCGCGGCGATCGGTCTCGCGCGCGCATGGGACGGCGTGCGGATCGCGAACCGGCGCGCCGGGCACGCCGCGTTCGCCGGCGTCGCGGTGCTCGCGCTCGTCGGCTTCCCGTTCGGCCGCGCGATCCCGGTGCGCGCGCTCACGATCGAGGACGGCTTCCCCGCGGCCGTCGAGGCTCTGTGCCGCGGGGTCGGGCCGAACGCCGCGATCCTCACCGTGCCGCTCGACGTCCACACCGTCTACACGCAGACGCTGCGCGACTGGTGCAACGTGCCGGTCGCCGGTCTGGCCGCGCCCGTCGACGCCTCGGTCCTGCAGGCGCTCGCGCGGTCGTGGCAGCGCCAGGGCCGCCGGCTCTGGCTCGTCAGCGACTCGGAGGTCGGCGTGCGCGGTCTCGCTCGACCACCCGAGGAGCTCGGCGCGGCCGACAGCATCCACGAGATCGAGATCACGCTCGCGCGTGCGCCGGAGCAGTACGTCTCGAAGACCGTGACGTTCTGGGCCGCGCCGATCGCGTGAGCGGGCCCTCGTCGTCGCCGCGTCGCCACGCGAGAGCGCGCGTTCGGGGCGCGTCGTCGGCCGACCGGCGCGCGCCCACGACGTGGATGCACGTTTCGTGCCGATAGCGAAAACGGCATACCGGCACGACGTGGAAACGGGGCTCGGTCGTGCCGGACCGGCGCGCGGAGGTGCGGGCGGAGCGCGTGCGACGCGGTCGGCCGCTCCCGAGCCGTTCTGAACCGGAACGAGCCGCGGATGAGGTTCAGCCGGCTTCGGCGCGGGCCGCGGCGAGGACGTCGGCCACGGTGTCGTCGATCGTGCGCGTCGGCTGCCACCCGGTCGCGGCGACCAGGCGCGTGACGTCGGCGACGAGCATCGGCACGTCGGCGGGACGCGCGAGCGCGGGATCGGTGCGCGTCTCGATCGCGCGCGTCGACATCCCGAGCATGCGGTCTGCGACCTCGCGCATCGTGAAACCGATTCCACTACCGACGTTGTAGACCTCGCCCGGCTCACCGCTCGTCATCAGCGAGCGATACGCGCGCACGATGTCGCGCACGTCGTTGACCTCGCGGATCGCGTCGAGGTTGCCGACCGCGACCGTATCGACACCCTCGCGTTCCGCCTGCGCGATGCGGTGCGCGAGCGCGGGCACGAAGAACCGCGGCGGCTGGCCGGGACCGGTGTGGTTGAACGCGCGCACGCGGACCGTCTCGAGCCCGCTGCCGAGGAACGCCTGGAGCGCGATGTATCCGGCCGCGACCTTGCTCGCGCCGTAGGGCGAGACCGGATTGAGCGGCTCCTCCTCGGTGATCGGCGCGGTCGCACGCACGCGTCCGTACTCCTCGGCGCTGCCGACGACGAGCACACGCGTTGCGCCGGCGCGGCGCGCGGCGTCGAGCACGTTGAGCGTGCCGATCACGTTCGTCGTCATCACGAGCTGCGCCGCGCCCCACGACTCGCCGACGTGGCTCAGCGCCGCGAGGTGGTACACGACCTCGGGCCGGTGCCGTTCGCAGTGCTCGATCGCGCTCTGCGGATCGGTGATGTCGAGGCCGTCGTCGCGGTCGAGGCCGACGGCGTCGTCGCCCTCGGCCTCGAGGTGCGCGATGAGATGGCGACCGACGAACCCGCTCGCTCCGGTGACGAGCGCCTTGCTCACGCGCTCGTTCCTTCGCCGGCTCCCCTTCGGGTCGCCGACTCGCGCACTCGGAGGCGAGCCTCGACGCCTTCGGTCGCGTGGGACCGGCCGGAAAGGAGCGAGCGCAACGTCATGCTCCGGCCTGGGTCACGAACGCCGACGCCTGCGCGAGCCGGTACGCCTCCATGTGACGCTCGATCGACCGCTCCCACGTGAAGCCGGCTGCACGCGCCGGACCCGCGGTGCGCAGACGGGCCGCGGTCTCGGGGCACAACGCGTCACGCAGCGCACCCGCGAGCGAGTCGACGTCGCCGGGCGTGACCGCGAGCGCAGCGTCGCCGACGACCTCGTCGAGCGCGGAGCCGGTCGTCGTCACGAGCGGCGCGCCGCACGCGAGCGCTTCGAGCGCGTTGAGGCCGAAGCCCTCCGCGAGCGAGGGGTACGCGACGACCGCGGCGCGTCGGAAGAACGGCGCGATCGCGTCGTCGGGCAGGTACCCGGGCCGGAAGACGCGCGTCGACACGCCACTGGCCGCGATCGCGGCGCGGACCTGGTCGGATCCCCAGCCGTCGGCGCCCGCGATCACGAGCCGCAGCTTCGGGTGCTCGCGAGCGACACCGGCGAACGCCTCGACGAGGTTCGGCAACCCCTTGCGGGGCTCGATCGTGCCGGTGAACGCGATGTACGGCGCACGGATGCCGTGCGTGGCGAGGACGGCGTCGTCGGTCGGGCGCACGGCGTCGTTGAAGCGCTCATGGTCGACCCCGTGCGGCGCGACGACGATCGGCCCGGTCGGCAGCGCGACGCGGCGCAGGCGCTCGCGGGTGTCGTCGCTCACCGCGACGACGACCGCGGCCCGGTGCACCGCGGCGCGGATCATCGGTCGGAAGAACGCGACCTTGCCGCGCTCGTGCCACTCCGGGTGCTCGAAGAACGTGAGGTCGTGCACGGTGACGACCGTGGGGACCGCAACGCGCAGCGGCATCGTGTAGTGCGGTCCGTGCCACACGTCGATGCACAGACCGCGTGCGAGCGCCGCCGCGCGCGCCTGCTCCCACACGAGTCGCGCGGGCCGTCCCGCGGGCACTTCCGCGAGCACTCGAGCGCGCGGCGCGAGCTGCTCCCAGCGCGTGGAGTCGCGCTGACGGCAGAGCAGGTGGAGCTCGATGTCGTCCCGCTCGGCGAGGTGCGCCGCGAGGTTCAGCGTGTAGTAGCCGGCGCCGACCGGCCGGTCGGGAACCGCGGAGACGTCGAGCAACAGGCGCACGACGAGCGAGTCTAGGAAGGCGGGGTCCTGAAATGCCGCTTTTGCGCCGCGCTCATGGTCGCGCTCGCTGCGGGTCCGGGATACCCGGCCCGCGGTCGCTCGCCGCTCCGGGACGCCGCATGGGAGGGAGTGAGATCGTGTGCTCGCTCCGCTCGCCCGTTCACCCGGCGCGCCCCATCGCTTCCGCGTAGACCTCGGCGTGGCGGGCGGCCGAGCTCGACCAGCTGAACTGCGACGCCCGCGCCGGGCCGCGGCGGGCGAGGTCGGCGTGCAGATCGTCGTCGTCGAGGATGCGGCCGAGCGCGTCGGCGAAGGCCTCGACATCGCCGGGCTCGCAGAGCAGCCCTGCGTCGCCGACGATCTCGGCCATCGCGCCGCCGCCCGAGGCGACCACCGGGCAGCCCCGCGCCATCGCTTCGGCCGCGGGCAGGCCGAAGCCCTCGTAGGTCGACGGCAGGATGCACGCCCGTGCCCGCCGGTAGAGCGAGTCGAGGATCTCCCACCGCACGGGGCCGAGCCGGCGCACCCCGGGACGGTCGAGGCCGCCGACCTCGCCCCATCCCGGCGGGCCGACGATCACGAGGGTCACATTGCGGGTCGCGCGCAACCGGCTGATCGCGTCGGCCGCGACCCCGAAGTGCTTGCGTGGCTCGACCGTGCCGACCGAGAGCACGAACGGCGAGCGCACGCCGATCATCCCGACGAGCGTGTCGACGAGCCCGTCGGCGAGAGGCTCGGGGGGATCGCAGCCGAGCGGCGCGACGCGCACCCGGTCGGGCGTAAAGCCTTCGAGCAGGAGCTCGTCGTGCGTGAACAGTGAGGGCGCGATGACGAGCTCGGCGTGCTCCCGCGCGAGATCGAGACCGCGCCGGTGGAACGCGATGCCGCGCCGCGTCGTGACGCGCGGCAGGCGGACGAACGCGATGTCGTGCACGGTGACGACGAGCGGTCGGCCGCGCACCGGTGGGATCGCGAGGCTGGGCGCGTGCACGAGGTCGGCGTGCACGCGCACCGGCGGCATCTGCAACCGGTGCCACAGCTCGTAGCGCGCGCTGCCGTGCGGCCAACCGAGGTCGACGTAGCGGACGGACGCGGGCAGGCCGCCGGGGCGTGCACCCGCGGCGAACGCGGTGACGTCGACTCCCGACGCCGGCAGGTGCCGCAACATCGCGCGCGCATAGCGGCCGATGCCTCCGGGCACCGGCTGCAGTAGCTGGCCCGCGTGGAGCGCGACCCTCACGACTCGGCGAGCCGGCGGTAGAGCGAGGCGAGGCCGTGCGCGGTCTCGACCCACGAGAACCGGCGCGCCTGGTCGTGGCCGAGCGCGATCTGCTCGGCGCGGCGTGCGTCGTCGGCGACGAGCGCGGCGAGCGCTTCGCCGAGGGCCTGGATGTCGGTCGGTCCGACGAGCGTGGCGGCGTCGCCCGCGACCTCGGGGATGCTGCCCGCGCGCGCCGCGACGACGGGCACGCCGATGCTCATCGCCTCCAGCACCGGGAACCCGAAGCCCTCGTACAGCGACGGATACGCGAGCACGCGTGCGTGCGCGAGCAGCGCGACGCGTCCGGCGTCGCTCACCCCGCCGGTGACGAGCACGCGCGCACGCGCGGAGTCGTGGAGCGCGGCGATGGCGTCGTCGATCGCCGGACGCGCGGGACCATCGGGGCCCGCCAGCACGAGGCGGAGGTCGGGCAGCGCGGCCGCGATCGTTCCGAACGCGGCGACGAGGTAGGGCAGGTTCTTGCGCGGCTCGAGCGCGCCCATCGCGAGCACGTACGGCCCGCCCCGCACGATCGTCGCGATCTCGGGCGGGGGCGCGACCTCGGTCGTCTGCACCGCGGGAACCGCCCACGGCACCACGACGAGCCGTCCGGTTCCCGCGAGTCCCGGCCCGAACAGGTCGTCGACCTCGTCGGCGACGAACTCCGACGGCACGTGCACGACGGTGCCGCGCGCGATCGCGCGCTTCACGATCGGGAGGAACGCGCGGACCTCGGGCGTGCACAGCTCGGGGTAGCGCGCGAACGAGCAGTCGTTGATCGTGACGACGACGGGCAGCTTGCTCGGCGGCGCGAGGTAGTTCGTCGCGTGGATGACGCTCGCGGGCTTCAACCACCGGTCGAGGCGCGGTCCGTCGGAGTGCGCCCACGCCTTCAGCAGGACCGTCGCGGGCCAGGCCGGGAACCGCGTCGACGCGGGCACGTCGTCGCGGTGCTCGCGAGCCCGCCGGCTCAGCGCGTAGGGCACGAGCTCGGGCGCGGCGTCGAGCTTGTCGAACGCGGCGAGCAGCTCCGCGACCGCGTTGCCGATGCCGGTGCGCACGCCGACGAGCGGCGTGACGTCGATCGCTACGAGCGTGGCCACCGGGGCAAATCTATGGTCGCGCTCGCTGCGGGCCGGGATGCCCGGCCGGCGGACGCTCGCCGCTCCGTACGCGAGACGGCAGCGAGTCGGGTCGCTCGGTTCGCTTTGCTCGTCGCTGCGGTGGGGATCGGTGATGGCGACCAACTACCTTTCGGCCCATGGCTGAGCCGCTCGACCTCGACGGGCTGCGGCACGAGATCGACGCCGAGGTGCGCGCACGGCGCGCGGCCGGCGACTATCCGCCCGGGTTCGAGCGCGAGCTCGACGCCATCTTCGCCCGTTACGCGCCACCCGCGGCGTCCGACGACATCGAGCTCGTCACCGACGAGGCCGAGGAGGCGGCGGGCATCGACCTCGCGATCCCGACCGCGTCCGACAAGCGCGGCGGCGCGTACGTCAAGCGCGGGCTGGCCAAGGTCTTCGGCTGGTACCACGCGTTCCTGGTGCAGCAGATCGTGCGGTTCGCGGGCGCGGTCGTGGGTGCGCTCCGAGTGCTCGGCGTGCACATCGAGTCGCTCGAGCGCGCGACGGGCCACGCCGCGCGTGCGCACGAGGAAGCGACCCGCCTGCCCGTGCCCGCGCACGAGACGGATCGCGACGCGCCGGTCGTCGATGCGTTGCGCGGGATCACGGGTCGCGTGCTCGTCGCCGAGTGTGGCGAAGGCGATCTGCTCGCCACGATCATCGGCTCGGGCGTCGACGCGTACGGCGTCGAGCCCCGCTTCACGTCCGCCGACAACGCGATCGGGCGGGGCCTCGAAGTGCGTAACGACGACCTCGTTGCGCACCTGCGCGCGGTGAAGCCGGGCGAGCTCGGGGGCGCGGTACTCGTCGGAGTCGTCGACCGCTCGGCCGCCGGTGAGCTGCTCGAGCTCGTCGACCTCGTGGTCGACCGGCTCGGCAAGGGTGCGACATTGGTCGTCGTCAGCGCGGGGCCGTCGGCGCCGGTGCGCGGTGCGAGCGCGGTGAACGCCGACCTCACACCCGGCCGCCCGGTGCACCCCGAGACGTGGACGTATCTGTTCGAGGCGCGCGGCTTCGAGACGGTCGCGGTGGCCGAGTCGCCCGCGTTCGAGCCCGTCCCGGGCGACACCGTGCAGAGCAAGGTCCTCAACGAGAACCTCGCGCGGCTGTTCGGACCGGGAGCGTACGTGCTCGTCGCGCGCTCGCCGCTGCCGCTCGCCTGACGCGCATGATTGCCGTTCACCAGTTCGTCCCGACGCTCGCGCCACGCGACGCGGTGTCGACCCACTACCTGCGCGTGCGCGCGACGTTGCGCGCCGCGGGCTATTCGTCCGACATCTACGCGATGGATTCGCGCGGCGAGGTCGCGAAGGAAGCGCGACCGTTCCAGACGTTTCGCGGTGGACGCTCGGGCGAGTCGACGTGGCTCTGCTACCAGTCGTCGATCGGCTCACCGGTCGCCGACTTCGTCGCGGCGCGGCCCGAGCCGTTGATGGTCGACTACCACAACATCACGCCGGCCGCGTTCTTCGAGCGGTGGGAGCCGGGCATGGCGGTGTACCTGCGCGCGGGTCGGCGTCAGCTGCGCGAGCTCGCGCCGCGCGCACAGCTCGCGTTCGCGGACTCGTCGTACAACGCGGCCGAGCTCGACGCACTCGGGTTCGAGCACACGGGGGTCGTGCCGATCCTCTTCGACCGCGACGACCTCCACACCGAGATCGATGCCGCGACGCGCGACCGGCTGGCGCGCGAGCGCATCGAGGGCTCGTCGACGTGGCTGTTCGTCGGCCAGGTCGCGCCGCACAAGGCGCAGCACGACATCGTGAAGGCGCTCGCGATGTACCGCCGGCTCTTCGACCCGAACGCGCGGCTCCGGCTCGTCGGTTTCCCACTGTCGAAGGCATACGTCGAGGCGGTCGAGCACTACGTCGCCGACCTCGGGCTCACCGGCGCGGTCGAGCTCGCGGGCAGCGTTCCCGACGCCGTGCTCGGCGCCTACTTCGCCACGGCCGACGTGTACGTGTGCCTCAGCGAGCACGAGGGTTTCTGCGTGCCGCTGCTCGAGGCGATGCACCACGGCCTTCCGGTCGTCGCGTACGCGACCGGTGCGGTACCGGAGACGCTCGGCGCCGGCGGGCTGCTCTTGGCGCGCAAGGATCCGCTGACGGTCGCGACCGCGGTCGCGCGCGTCATGGATCCTGCGTTGCACGCCGCGCTCGTCCGCGCCGGTCACGCGCGCCTCGACGACTTCTCGCTCGCGCGCAACGAGGCCGCGTTGCTCGACGCGGTCGCGAGCGTCGCCGGCCGGTCGTGAACGCGCACCTCTTCGTCCCGTGCTTCGAGCCCGGCGCGGTCGGGCACCACACGGTGCTCGCGCGCGACGCGTTCGTGGCCGCGGGTCACCGGTCGGAGATCTTCGCGTCGGAGATCTCCGACGCGTGGGCCGACCGCGGCGTGCGGCACTACACCGAGTACGGCAAGACCGTGCCGGCGCGTGCCGACGACCGCCTCGTGTACCAGGTCGCGATCGGCTCGCCCGTCGCCGACTGGCTCATCGGTCGCAACGAGACGCTCATCGCCAACCACCACAACTTCACGCCGATCCGCTACCTGCAGGCGTGGGACCCGCCCGCGACGCAGGGCGTCGCGTGGGGCCGCCGGCAGCTGCGCCGGCTCGCCGACCGTTGCGCGCTCGGTATCGCGGACTCGCACTTCAACGAGATCGACCTCGAAGACGCCGGCTTCGGCGCGACCGTGGTGATCCCGGTGCTCGTCGACCTCGCCGCCTCCGACGGTGAGCCCGATCCGGCGGTGGTCGATCGTTTGATCGCCGCGAAGCGTGCCGGCGGGCGCGACTGGCTCTTCGTCGGGCGGCTGGCGCCGAACAAGTGCCAGCACGACCTCGTCGCCGCGCTCGTCGCGCATCGTCGCGTCTACGGCTCGCGCGATCGGCTGCACCTCGTCGGCGGCGCGACCGCGCGCGCGTACACGACCGCGCTGTCGAGCTTCGTGCACGCGCTCGAGCTCGACGACGCCGTCGACGTGACCGGCTCGGTCTCGCCCGCCGCGCTGCGCGCGTACTACCGCACGGCCGACGTGCTCGTGTGCGTGAGCGAGCACGAAGGGTTCTGCGTGCCGGTGCTCGAGGCGATGCATCACGGTGTACCGGTCGTCGCGTTCGGCGCCGGCGCGGTCGCGGAGACCGTCGGTGCCGGCGGGCTCGTGATCGCGCGCAAGGACCCGGTGACGGTCGCGGCCGCGGTCGAGCGCGTGCTGTCCGATTCGGAGTTGCGCGCAGAGCTCGTCGCCGCGGGCCGTCGACGCGCCGCGCAGCTCGACCCTTCGATCGGCCGCGCCGCGTTCGTCGACGCGGTCGAACGGGCGGGCACCCGATGAAGGTCGCCGCGGTCGTGCCGCGCTACGGGCCCGAAGTGATCGGTGGGTGCGAGACCGCGGTACGCGAGCTGTCGGAGTGGCTCGTGCGCGAGACCGCCGTCGAGGTCGAGGTGCTCACGACGACCGCGCTCGACTCGAACACGTGGGCCGAGCACTTCCCCGCGGGGGTCACCGAGCGCGCGGGCGTGAAGATCCACCGCTTCCCGGTCACGCGCGGGCGCGCGCCCGATTGCGACGCGCGCGGCGCGCCGTTGCTCGCGCGCGCGAAGAGCCTCACGCTCGAAGAGCAGTGGGCGTGGCTCGATCTCCAGGGCCCGACCGCGCCCGCGCTCGTCGACGCGGTCGCGTCGACCGATGCCGACGTCGTCGCGATCCACCCGTACCTCTTCTGGCCGTCGGTTGCCGCGCACGCCGCGGCGCGCGTCCCTGTCGTCTTCCATCCGTACGCGCACGACGAGCTGCCCATCCGGCTGCCGATCTACCGACCCTTGTTCGAGCAGAGCGCAGGCGTGGTGTTCCAGGTCGAGGAGGAACGCCGGCTCTGCGAGCAGCGCTTCGACATCGCGGCGCGGCGATCGATCACGCTCGGCCTGGGGATCGAGTCGGCGAGTGCCGGTCGCGCCGCGGACGCGGCCGCCGCGATCGGCCTCGGCGACCGGCCGTACCTGCTGTGCCTCGGGCGCGTCGACGACGGCAAGGGCGTCGGCCTGTTGGCGGACTGGTTCGCGGCGTACAAGGCGCGCCGGCCCGGTCCGCTCGCGCTCGTGTTCGCGGGACCGGTCGTGCACGCGCCCGACGCGCATCCCGACATCGTCGTCACCGGTGTGGTCGACGACGCCGTGCGCTGGGGTCTGCTGCGCGGCGCGATCGCGCACGTGAGCCCGTCGGCGAACGAGTCGTTCTCGTTCGTCACGCTCGAGGCGTGGACGGTCGGCGTTCCCGTGGTCGTCAACGGACGGTGTGAGGTGACGCGCGGCCACTGCGCGCGATCGGGCGGCGGGTTCTGGTTCGACGGCTACGCGGAGTTCGAGGTCATCGTCGACCGGCTCGTCGCGGATCCCGATCTGCGCGCGGCGCTCGCCGTGCGCGGTGCCGCGTACGTCGAGCGCTCCTACCGGTGGCCGGATCTCGCGCGCCGCTACGAGACGTTCCTCGAGGTGTGTGCGAGCGTAGGCTCGCCTGCGTGACCACGGCGAAGGATCGTGCGGTCGAAGAGGTCCGGAAGGGCCTGAGTGTCGCCGCCAACAGGTCGCGCGTCGTGCGCCTCGCGTTCGCGCGTGTCGCGAAGGAGTTGCGCACCGCGCTGCCCGACGCCACGTACGACGGCGGCTACTTCGGCGAGGGTCGCAACCCCGTCGACCGCATGGGCCTGAGCGGTTACGAGCGCTACGACCGGCACATGAGCAATGCCGACGTCGCCGCGTATCTCGTGTGGCGGTTCCTGCCCGGCGCGCAGACGCTCGACGTCGGTTGCGCGTTCGGTTTCGTCGTCGAGGCGCTGCGCGAGGTCGCGGTCGACGCGCAGGGTGTCGACGTGAGCTTCTTCGCGGTCGACCACGCGTCGCCCGGCGCGCGCGGTCATCTACGCCAGGGCAGCCTGCTCGAGCGGCTGCCGTTCGCCGACGGCGACTTCGACGTCGTCACCGCGCTCGAGACGCTCGAGCACCTGCCGCCCGACGCGATCCCGACCGCGTTGCGCGAGCTGCGGCGCGTCGCCCGCGGCTACCTGCTCGCCACGATCCCGTCGTTCGGGGCGAACGCGAACGGGCCGGGTGGTTGGTACAACGGCAAGGTGCGCGACGAACGGCTCGCGCACTACCAATCGCTCGGCGACGACTACGAGGGGCCGATCCCGTACGACGACCTCGCGGTCGACGCCGAGGGCGAGCCGCTCGAAGGCCATCTCACGATCGCGTCGTTCGGTTGGTGGACGAAGCAGTTCGAGACCGCGGGCTTCGTGCGCTGCGCGGGGATCGAGCGGCGCATCCACCCGCATCTCGCGCGCTTCGGGCTCACGAAGTACTGGTGCCTGTACGTGATGCGCGTGCCCGACGTCGATGAGCCCGACGCCGACGCGCGCACCACCGCCGACATCGACGCGCTCGAGGAGACCTGGGGCCTCAACCGCCGCCCCAACGACCCCGCCGACTTCGAGGCCGTCGCCGCCGCCCTGAGTTGACCGCGCGTCAGGCGCGTCCGACGAGCCGTGAATCCTCCGGAGCGGTATTCACGGCTCGTCAGTTGCGCGCGGGGCCGGAGCGACGGCGTGACTACCGGAGGATCGCGAAGTCGGTCGCGCCGCCGGTGATCTGGGTGTACTGGCCGTAGTTCTTGGCGTCGCCGTAGTGGAAGACCTGGCCGTTCGTCGCGAGCAGCCAGTAGCCGTGGCCGGTCGAGCTCGAGCGGATCTGGCGGCTCGTCGGGATCGAGCACAGGCCCGATCCGGGGACGCTCCCGTAGAACGCGACGTGGAAGCTGAACACACCGCCGTCGCTCGCGAGCAGCCAGTAACCGACACCACCAGGACCCGCGGCCATCGAGATCACCGGCGCGTTCAGGTGCATGGCGCCGGTCGATCCGAAGAACCGCGCGTCACCGAACGAGAACACCCCGCCGTCGGCCGCGAGGAGCCAGTAGCCATGGCCACTCGTCGTGGGCGTCATCGCGATGATCGGCGCGTTGAGGTGCTGCCCGCCCATCGACCCGTAGAAGCGCGCGTCACCGAACGAGAAGATGCCGCCGTCGCGTCCGAGCAACCAATAGCCGTGTCCGCTCACGGTCGCGGACATGCCGATGATCGGCGCGTTGAGATGCTGTCCGCCCATCGATCCGTAGAAGCGCGCGCCGCCGAAGCTGTACACGCCGCCGGTCGGGCTGAGGATCCAGTAGCCGTTCACGCCCGGGCTCGCGGTGAGCGCGGCCGCGCCACCGGTGTTCGGGATGCCGGGCAGACCACCGAGGTAGTGCGCGCCGCCGAACGAGTAGATCGCACCGTTGCGGTCGACGAACCAGTAGCCCTTGCCCGACGCGGTCGACTCGTGCGGCGCGGGGTTCGTCGACGCGCGGCACTGGTTCGGCGGTAGCGGGTGTGCGCCTCCGCTGCTCGGTGGCGCGCCGATGTGCGTCGACGTCTTGTGGAACATCGGCCACGGTGGCGTCACACCGGGTGTCGGAATCGAATACGACGAGAGCGTCGCGGTGTGGTTCGGCGTGTCGAATCCCGCGGTGACGAGTCGCCAGCCGTGCGAGCCGAACGATCCGACCGCGGCGGCACCGCCGTAGCTCTTGAACGTGTGGTACGCGGTCACCGCGTGCGTGCGGCCGTCGATCACGTAGTAGTCGAAGTCGGTGCCGACTCCGACGTCGTTGCGTCCGTCGCCGTTCATGTCGGCGATGATCGGTGACGCGGTCTGCGCGTTCGGTAAGTGGATGCGGAAGATGAGCGCGCCGTTGCCGTTGTAGGCCTGGATGTAGCCGTCGAGACTTCCGATGACGACGTCGGCGCGCGTATCACCGTTGATGTCGCCGAGCGCGGGCGACGAGAACGTCACTCCTCCCGTCGTCTGCGGCCAACCGGGCACGGTCGCGCCGGTGGCGGCGTCGAACGCGTACACGCGATGTCCGTCGGTCGAGTGGTAGAAGTTCCCGACTCCGACGACGACATCCGGTTTTCCGTCACCGTTGATGTCGGCGATCGCAGGGCTCGACTGCACGACGTCGCCGACCTGTCGACGCCACAGCTCGCGCACTGCGCCGTTCTGCCAGTCGAGTGCGCGCACTTCGCCGCCCTGCCAGCTGTCGGGGCCGCCGAGCGTCTGGTCGTTGCCGACGATGATCTCCATGCGACCGTCGTGGTCGACGTCGGAGAGCGCGGGCGACGACCACACCGTGTCGTCGACGAAGTACGGGAAGCCCGGGATCTCGTGGCACGTGCGGTTGATCGCGTGGATGTAGTGGTCCCAGCTTCCGAACACGATGTCGGGATAGCCGTCGCCGTTCACGTCGCCGATGGCCGGCGTCGAGTACACGCCGTCGGAGTAGCCGTCGGGTCCGCCGCCGTTCCACTCGTTGAAGGTGTCGCGCGTCTGGAACCGGCAGCGCACCGATCCGTCGCTGCGGTACACGACGATCCCGCCGTTGTGGTTCGTCTGGAACAGCGAGCCTGCGCCGACGACGACCTCGTTCTTCCCGTCGTGGTCGAGGTCGCCGACCGCGGGGGAGCTGTCGATCGCGGTAGCCGACGTGCTGTTGATCGTCGCGGGCTTCGGCCAGCCCGCGAGCGCTTGGCCGTCTGCGTTCAGCACGCGCACCTGGCCGTCCTCGCCGCCGACGACGATGTCGTTCTGCCCGTCGCCGTTCACGTCGGCGATGACGGGCGACGACGACCGGTTCCATCCGGCCGTCGTGGTCGACCAACTCGGTGTCGTGCTCGCGTGCGCCGCGGCGGCCGGGAGCAGGCCCGTCGCGACGACGGTGGTGGCGAGGAGGGCGAGGATCAGGCGGGGGGCTCGCATGAACGCGGTCTCACTTCTGTCGGAGTCGTGGGGGAGCTATCGGCGGGTTCACGCGCGAGGTGAAGGGCGCATGGTCAGGGCAAACGGTTCGCGGTGATCCCCGCCGTCGGCGAGCGGAGGGTCCAGGTCCGGCCGCCGTCGACGGTGCCGTACAGATACTGGTCGATGCAGCCACCGATCGGGCGACCACAGTCCGGAACGTCGGCCTGCACCCAGCCGTCGGTGCGAGACGCGAACGCGACGCTCACCAACCGTGTGTGCGTGGGACGCAGCGTGGTCCAGTGCGCGCCCGCGTCGCGCGTGAGGTACAGGCGTGCGCCGTCGGACAGCATCCATTCCGAGGCGCTCGTCGCGGTGACGCCCGCGTACGGATCGTGCGGCCCGGCGTCGGGCGCGTGCACGGTCGCCCACGCACGGCCGCCGTCGGTCGACTGCTCGACGAGCACGCGCTGGTCACTCGTGACCGACGCGGCGACGACAGTGTGCGCGCCGACGAAGACCGGCGAACCGATCGGTGTGGCCCCGGGATCGGCGCGGGCGACCGACGACCACGTGCTCCCGCCGTCGTCGGTCCGGAAGATCGATCCCGGTTGGATGCGGCTCGTCGCCCAGCCGTGCTGTGTGTCGGCGAAGTGGATCGGCCCGAGGAACGGTGTCGCGCCGAGCCCGCGCCACGTCGTGCCGCCGTCGTCGGTGACGGCGAGCGCGCCGCCGCCGTTCTCCCCCACGACCGCCGCCCAACCGTTGCGGGCGTCGAGGAAGTCGAGCCCGACGACCGGCCCGCACGATCCGCTGCACAGGCTCACGTGCGTCGGCTGCCACACATGCCCGCCGTCGGACGTGCGCCAGATCGTCGGCTCCGGAACGTTGGTCGCGATCCACGCGTGGCGCGCGTCGAGCACCGCGAGCGCGCTCGTCGACTGAACCGGATTGCCGAACCCGGGCGGCGTGATGTTGCGCCACTTGAGCCCGTCGCTCGTGAGCGCGACTCCGAGCGTGTTGATCGCCCACGCGCCGCGCGGTGCGACGACACCCATCTCGCTCACGAACTCGGCTTCGGGGTCGACCCGGTCGACGGGCTGTGTGGTCGCGCTCGCGGGCGGCGGGAGCACGATCGTCGCCGACGACCGAGCGCGCGCGTGATGCGCGTGACCCGCGACGACGGCGACGATCGCGCCGGCCAGGAGCGCGATCGCGACGCCGACCAAGACCGCGCGTCGCCGTGGGACGCGGTTCGGCACGCGCTCCGGCACCGGCCCGTCCTCGCTGTCGAGCTCGATGATCGGAAGGTCGTCGAACTCGTCCACGGCTCGTATCTCGGCTACGGCGTGGGAATCCGGATGCGCCCGCGGCGCGTGAGGCGCACGGGATGGTCGGCCGCCGCGAGCATCTCGGCGTCGCCCGCGCTGTCGCCGTACGCCCACAGCTCGTACCCGTCGGTGCCGAAGCGCTCGCGGATGCGTTGCGCCTTCCCGGCGCCGCGGCAGTTGCCGCCGACGAGCCGGCCGGTGACGCGGCCGTCGTCGTCGACCTCGAGCCGGCTGCACAGCACCGTCTCCACGCCGAGTTGCTCCGCGACGCCGTCGATGTACACGTCGAGCGATGCGGACACGATCGCGACCTCGTGACCGCGCTCGACGTGCCAGCGCAGCCGGTCGACCATGTCGACCCGCATCCGCCGCGCGACCACGTCGTCGGCGTACACGTTCCCGCGGATCACGAGATCGGCGTGGTCGCGCCCGCCGAGCAGCCGCCGCAGCATGCGTTCCTTCGCGTCGTCCCGCGACCCCGCACCCGCGCCGGCGAGGGCGAGCCGCGGCGCGTCGGCCGCGAACGCGCGCAGGAACGGGCCGTTGCCCGCGACCACGCGCAGGAACGGCCCGAGCGTGTCGGCACGCGTCAACGTGCCGTCGAAGTCGAAGCAGGCGATGGTTCTCATGGTCGCGCGCGCCGCTCCGAACGCGGTGTGGGGCCGATCGAGGTCGCGTGCCCGCTGCGCTCGCGGCGTTCGTGGTTCACGTCGTCACACCGGAAGCTTGCGGAAGATCGCGCGGGGGAGATGCCGCACGACCGCCATGACCGCGCGCAGCGGACCCGGAACCCACACGATCTCCTGATCGCGCGCCACGGCGTCGACGACCGCGTTCGCGACGACGTCGGCGGTCGTCGACATCGGCGCGTCGGGCATCCCCTCGGTCATCTTCGTGCGCACGAACCCGGGGCGCACGATGACGACGTGGATGCCGGAACCGACGAGCGAGTCGCCGAGGCCCTGGAAGAAGCCGTCGACCCCGGCCTTCGACGATCCGTATACGAAGTTCGCCTTGCGGACGCGTTCGCCCGCGACCGACGAGAGCAGCACGATCGTGCCGTGGCCCTGTGCGCGCAGGCGCGCGACGAGCGGGATCGTGACCGACACGAGCCCGGTGAAGTTCGTCTGCACGATCTCGACCGCGGTCGCGGCATCGTGCGCGGCGCGTTCCGCGTCACCGAGCACACCGGCGGCGAGCACGACGAGGTCGAGGTCGCCGACGACCGCGATCACCGAGTCGACGAACGCCTCGTGCGACTCGAAGTCGGTCGCGTCGAATGGCAGGCATTCGACGCGGGCCGCGCCGGCCGCGCGCAACGCCGCCGCGGTCTCCTCGAAGCGCTCCGGCTTCCGACCCGCGAGCACGATCGTGTGCGCGTGGCGCGCGACGAGCCGCCGCGCGATCGCGATCCCGATGTCGGAGCCACCCCCGAGCACGAGCACCGACTGCACGGAGCCGACGGCGTCTCTCATGCCGCGGCCTGCTCGCGCACGAGACCGAGCCGACGAGCGAGGTCGCTGCGCATCACGCCGCGGGGGTCGACCGTTGCCCGCGCCTCGCGCCACCGCTCGAGCTCCGGATACATCTCGGGCAACAGGTCGGCAGGCACGCGCGAGTCCTTCGTGAGGTAGACGCGCCCGCCCGCTTCGACCACGAGCTCGTCGAGCCCGTCGAGCAGCTCCGGCAGGCCGCGGCGAGCGGCGGGAATGTCGAGCGCGAGCGTCCAGCCCGGCATCGGGAACGACAATGGACCGACGTTCGAGTGCTCGAAGCGCTTCAGGACCGCGAGGAACGACGGACAGCGCGCCGCGCTGAGCCGTTCGAGCGTCTTCCGCACGACCGCCTCCGCGCCGTACGGCACGACGTACTGGTACTGCACGAATCCGTGCGAGCCGTAGATGCGGTTCCATCCCTTCACGCCGTCGAGCGGGTGGAAGAACTGCGACATCGTCTGGATCGCGTCGCGCTCGTCGTTCGGCGCCTTCCGGAACCAGAGCTCGTTGAACGCGCGCACGCTCAGCAGGTTCAGCAGGCCGTTCGGGATCCACGGCGGCGCGGTCACGAGCGATCGCGGCGCGAACTCGGACGCGGTGCTGCGGTCGCGTGCCGAGAGCTCGTCGAGGCGCGCGTGGTTCCCGCGTGTGAGCACCGAGCGGCCGAGGTGCGCGCCCGACGCGAGACAGTCGATCCAGGCGACCGAGTACCGGTACGACGAGTCGGTCGCCATCATGCGCGCCATGCAGTCGTCGAGGTCGGTGGCGCGCTCGGTGTCGACGCGCAGGCGCGACGTCTCGACGGGCTGGAGGCGCATCGTCGCCTCGGTGACGATCCCGGTGAGCCCCATCCCGCCGGCGGTGGCCCAGAACACGTCCGGGTGCTCCTCGGGTGCGACGGTCATCGGACCCCCCGCGGGCGTTGCGAGCGTGAAGCGCGTCACCGCGTCGCAGAACGAACCGAGCCGGTACTTGCCGTGGATGTCGGAGGCGATCGCGCCGCCGATCGTCACGTAGCGCGTGCCCGGCACGACGGTGGGGAACCAACCGAGCGGGAGCAGCACGCGCATGAGCGTGTCGAGGCTCACGCCCGCCTCGCAGGTGATCGTGCCCTTCTCGACGTCGAGCTCGAGCACGCGGTCGAGCCCGGTCGCGAGCACCACGCTGCCGCCCGCGTTCTGCGCGGCGTCGCCGTAGGAACGGCCGAGGCCGCGTGCGATCACGCCGCGCGGGTTCGCGCGCCGGAGATGGTCGGCGATCTGATCGGTGCGCGCCGGGCTCCACACCGACGCGCGCGTCGGGTTGGTGCGACCCCAGCCGCTCAGCAGCTGCTCCGACGTCGACTCGGTGCTCGCCTCGCCGCTCACTCGCAGGGCCACGTCAGCTCACCACCGCGATGCCGAAGCAGATGATCCACGCGAGCCCGATGAGCAGCAGCACGCGGTCGCTCATCAGCAGCTCCTCGGGCGCGCCGCCCTCGCCGTGGTCGAGCAGCAGCGCGTAGCGGAGCACGCCGAGCACGAACGGGATGATCGCGAGCTGGAACCACACCTGGTTCCCGGTACGGCCCGACGCCTCGAACGCCCACAGGCAGTAGGCGAGGATCGCGATGCTCGACGACACCGCGCGCACGTAGCCGAGGTATGCCATCGAGTAGCCCGCGAGCGATCGGCGGTGCAGACTCGCGTCCGCGCCGAGCTGCATGTGCTCGGCGGTGCGCTTGCCGGTGACGACGAACAACGAGCCCGCGGCCGCGACGATCAGGAACCAGTTGCTGATCGAGACACCGCACGCGACGCCACCGGCCACCGCGCGGAGCACGAAGCCCGCGGCGACGGTCGCGAGGTCGAGCACGGGCTCGTGCTTGAGCCACTGGCTGTACGCGAACGTGATCGCGACGTACCCGCCGACGACGAGCGCGAGGTGCCAGGTCGCGGCGAACGCGAGCGCGACCGACGCGAAGAGCATGACCGTGCCGACCTGCTTCGCGAGCGCGACCGGGACCTCGCCCGCCGCGATCGGGCGGAACCGCTTCTTCGGGTGCATGCGGTCGGCCTGCACGTCGAGCGCGTCGTTCCAGTAGTACGTGCCGCTCGCGGCGATGCAGAAGCAGACGAACGCGATGAGCGTCTTCACGATCGAGCGGGCTTCGAACAGCACGCCCGCGGCGCCCGGCGCCGCGACCACGAGCACGTTCTTCGCCCACTGCTGCGGGCGCGCCAGTCGCAGCAGTGCCGATGGCAACCCGCGCGGCGGCTTTTCCTCGGGCGTCGGCGCGAGCGGGTCGGCGGCCGTCAGAGCTCCAGTTGCTCGTGCTCGATCAAGCCGACGAGGGTACCGAGATCGCCGGTGGCGCCGCCCATCATCCGTCCGAAGAGGAAGACGGCCATCATCGCGGCCGCCGAGAGCGACCCGATCAGGTACGCGAGCTCGCAGCGCCGGAACAGCTCGTTGCCGAGCGCGACCGTGAGCACGAAGCCCACGATGCCGACGCCCCACGCGATCGCGGCGCGGGTGTAGCCCTTCAGGGCGATGAGTCCCTGATTCAGCGTGAGCGCCAGGATGAACGCGCCGCTGCCGGCCGCGAGCAGGCCGAGGTCGAAGCCGCTCAGCGTCCAGTTGTCGAACAGCTTGCGGCCGACGGTCGGGCCGATCGTCGCGCTCGCGAGCACTCCGAGGATCCCGACGCCGCCGACGATCACGAGGAGTCGCCGGAGACCCGAGCGGAACTCGTCGTGCTTGCCCGCGCCCGCGAGCGCGGCGAGGTTCGGGAGCAGCGCGGCCTGCACGGCCTGGAAGAGGAGGATCGGGATGCGCGAGATGAAGATCGCGCTGATGAAGCCGGCGAGCGCGTCCTTCTGCGCGTGGCTGTGCGCCAGCACCGTGGCCGCGAGGAACGACGCGTAGGAGAGCGCCTGCGCGAACACCGAGGCGACGAGCAGCAACCCGAGCGCGCTCGAGAGCTCCGAGTACGGCGCGGTCGGGCCGGGCACGAGCAGGTTGCGCTGCCCGCGCAGCGACACGAGCACCGCGACCGCGGGCGGAAGCGCGAGCGCGAGTCCGTACAACCCCGTGGAGTGGCTGCCGCTCGCGAACAGCACGATGCACGCGATGATGCGCACGGTGCCTTCGGAGCCGTGCATGAGGCCGTACGCGCCGAAACGGCCGTTGCCCGAGAGCGTGCCCCGCACGATGAACGCAGCGAAGTAGCAGACGATCGCGAACACGAGCCCGAGCAGCAGCAGTGCCTGGCCGTGGAACAGCGTGTGCACGATCGGGGCCTCGAACGCGAGCGCGAGCACGACGGATACGACCGTGAGCACCGCGCCGAGCAGCGCGGCGCGCTTCACGAGCGGACCGCCGCCGATGCCGCGCGCGCGGCGGTGCGCGACCGCGCGCGCGACCTCTTGCTCGAGCGGCTGGAACAAGCCGGGCGTGATGACGAACACGACCGCCCAGAGGCTGTTCAGCGCGGAGTAGTGGATGCTCGAGAGGCGGTGGTTCGCGAGCAACTGGAAGCCGTACGCGGTGACGCCCGCGATCATCAGGCCCGCGCCGACCGCGTACGTGCCTTCCGGGACGTTGTTCTTCGCGACGTCGACGATCTGTTGAGCGCGCGAAGCCACGCGTGCTCCCCGGTTGATGGACTACGGACGGGCTCGGACCCTTCAGACCATTGATCGACGGGAAGCCCTGCGACGTGAGAATCGTACCGATTCGTTGCAGGCCGCGGTCGGCCCGACACCGGCCGCGAACGGCGTACACGAAGCCCCGGTCGCGATTCGGACGAGGTCGGCGCCTACCCTTGCGCCAGCACCGCCGTCGGACGTCGAGGGAGTCGCATGGGGGAGCGGGTCGTCAGCGGAGATCGGGACCTCGACGTCAGCGTGATCCTGCCGGTGTTCAACGAGAAGGGGCACCTGCACGCGGAGATCGACCGCATCAGCGCCGCCCTCGACAGCTCGCCCTACACCTACGAGCTCATCGTCGTCGACGACGGGTCGACCGACGGATCGGTCGACGAGCTGCAGAAGATGGAGGGCATCCGGCTGCTCTCGTTCGCGCGCAACCGCGGCACGGGCTCGGCGCGGCGCGCCGGCACGCGCGCGGCGCGTGGTCGTGTGGTCGTGTGGACCGACGTCGACATGACGTACCCGAACGACGACATCCCGCTCCTCGTGAAGGAGCTCGAGGGCGCGGACCAGGTCGTCGGCGCGCGCACGTCGGAGCAGGGCACGCACAAGATGCTGCGGGTCCCCGCGAAGTTCTTCATCCGCCGGCTCGCGCAGTACCTCGCGCACACGAAGATCCCCGACCTCAACTCCGGTTTCCGCGCCTTCCGCCGCGATGTCGGTCTGCAGTACGTGCACATGCTCCCGTCGGGCTTCTCGTGCGTCACGACGATGACGATGACGTTCCTCGCGAACGGCTACACGGTGAAGTACATGCCGATCGAGTACAAGGAGCGCGCGGGCAGCTCCAAGTTCCACTGGTACAACGACACGCGCCGGTACGGCCAGCAGGTGCTGCGCCTCATCTTCACGTTCAACCCGATGCGCGTGTTCGGCCCGCTCGGCGGCGCGATCCTGCTGATTGGTCTGGGCAAGCTCGGCTACGACCTCGCGACGAGCGACTTCTACGTTCGCACCAACACCGCGTTGCTCATCTTCATGGGCTTCCAGATCGTGATGATCGGCCTGCTCGCCGACGTCGTCGCGCGCAACGCGCGGTCGAGGAACGACATCGAGCCGGCGACGCGTTGACGTTCACGCCCGATCGGTTCCACGAGTTCTACGAGCGCGGCGACGTCGTCGCCGGCTACGACGCCCGGCGCGGCCGCACCCCGGCGTTGCGTGCCGTGCGTCGTCGCGAGCTCGACTTCTTCCTCGGCCACCTCCGCCCCGACGCGTCGGTGTGCGAGATCGGCGCGGGTACCGGCTTCGTCACCCGTCGGCTCCTCGAGCACGGTCCGGTGTACGCGGTCGAGCCGTCGCCCGCGATGCGCGAGCAGCTCACGCGCGATCTCGACCCCGCGCCGGGGCTCACGCTCGCCGACGGCGACATCCAGCACCTCGACCTGCCCCGGCGCTTCGACGCGATCGTCAGCTCGCGCGTGCTCATCCATTTCGACCAGCAGGCGGTACACGAGATCGTCGCCGCGGTCACGCGGTTCCTCGAACCCGGCGGCGTGTTCCTCTTCGACGTCAGCACGCCGTGGATCGTGCGGTACTACCTCGCGCGCGTCGTGCCGAAGGTGCCGCACACCTGCCTGCCCGTGAGCGTCGCGAAGCTCGCGGCGTTCGTCGCCACGCAGCCGGATCTCCGGCTCGTCGACCGCGCCGCGGTCGACCATCGCGTGCTGCTGTCGCCGCTCGTCGCCGCGGGCGAGCTCTTCCCGCGCTCGAACCGGCTCGAGCGCGCGCTGCTCGCCGGCGACCGCGGGCTCTCCTCGGTCGGCGCGCTCGCGGCGCGCTGGCTGGTGGCGGTCGAACGTACGGCGTGACCCGCCTGATGGTCGGGCTCGTACGCTTCGCCCGCCCCGGCGGCTCGGCAGGAACGCGGCGGCCATGACCTCCGTCGCGATGCTCTCGCGCGCGGTGGGGCCACCGTGGGCCGACGGCAGCATCAACACGCATGTCGCGTGGGCGCGCGCGCTGCCCGACGTCGACTTCCGCTGGTTCGCGAGCGCGGCCTGGCACCCGACCGAGCCGAACTTCCGGGCGACGCGGCTCGGCGCGACCGACAACTCGTGGGGTGTGGGGCAGAAGGCGCGTTTCGCGGCCTGGCTCGCGGCGACGCGCGCCGATGTGTTCCATCTCGTGTTCTATCCGCAGCCCGCGACGCTGCGGATGTTGCGACCGCTGCTCGCGGCGAAGCGTGGGCCGGTCGTGCAGACGATCCAGGCCGCGTTCGCGCCGTCGACGCACTTCGCGCCACTCGTCGTCGCGCGGCACGTTGTGGCGGTGTCGGAGCGGATCGCGCGTGAGTTGTCGGCCGCGATGCCCGGACTCGACGTGACCGTTGTCCACCCCGCCGTCGATCCCACGTTGCTCGCGACGGCGCGAGCCGACGGCGCATTCGCGGCCGGTTTCAACGACGGGCGCCGGTTCGTGCTCTACGCGGGCAACTGGTCGGAGCCGCTCGGGGTGCTCGAGGCGCTCGAGGTGTTCGCACTCGTCGCGGCCGACCTGAACGACGTCGACCTCGTCGTCGCGAACCGCGCCTCGTTGCGCGCTGCGCACGCGTCGGCGGAGGCGGCGGTACGCGATCGCTTCGACGAGCGCGTGCGAGAGCTCGCGCTCGAGTCGCGCGTGAAGGTCGTCGGGTTACTGCCGGAGTTCCGCGCGGTGGTCGCGGCGGCGGCCGCGCTGCTCTTTCCCGCGCTCGACCTGCGCGAGGGCAAGCTCGACCTCCCGCTCGTGGTACTCGAGGCCGTGGCGCTCGGTGTGCCGGTCGCGCTCTACGACATCGCGCCGCTCGACGAGTTCGCGTTCGCACCGGCGGGTGCGGTCGCCCGCGCGGGTGATCGAGCCGCGCTGGCGGCGGGCCTCGGCGCGCGGCTGTCGGATGCCAGCGCGTACCGGGAAGCGTCCGAGGCCGGCCGCGTGCTCGCGCGCGACGCGTTCGATCCCGCGACCCGCGCCGCGACCCTGCGCGGCGTCTACGAGCGCGCGCTCGGTCGCTGACGCATCGCTCGGGCCGCGGATTCCACGCGCCGCGCAACTTCGTCCCAGTCCGGCGCCGTGCTCGCGGCGCGCGCCGCGAGCCCGCCGAGGTCGTCGATCGCGCGCGCGATCGCGTCCGCGAACGCCGCCGCGGTCACCGAGGCGGCGACCGTGCCGTTCACACCGTCGACCACCTGCTCGGCGAGCCCGCCGACCGGCGTCGCGACCGTCGGCCGTCCCGCCGCGCTCGCGACCGGCACGACGGCCGACTGCGTCGCCGTGCGGTACGGCGCGAGCACGAGGTGGTGCGCGGCGAACAGCGCGTCGACGTCGGCGTCGGGTACGTAGCCGGCGCGGAGCTCGACCGCGTCGCCGAGGCCCGCGCCGTCGACGCGTGTGCGCCACTCGGCAGCGGATTCGTCCCAGAGCTCGCCCGCGACCGTGAGCTCGATCTCGACGCCGCGGTCGCGCAGGATCGCGAGCGCGTCGAGCGCGAGATCGAGGCCCTTGTACGCGCGCACCATGCCGAAGAAGAGCGCGCGCACCGGCGGCCTGGGAGGGAGCGGGTGAGCCTGCAGCACGATCGTGGGCGCGATCGGCGCGACGACCACCGGGACGTCGCGTACGAGCGCCGAGACCGCGGCCGCGGCGGCATCGGAGTGCGTGAGCAGCGCGTCGACGCGCCCGAGCACCGAGCGCGCGGCCGCGTCGTCGAAGCGCCGCGCCTCGTGCGGGTGCGGATTGTGCACGACCGCGAGGTGCGGCACGCGCCGCGTCGCCGCGAGGATCGTCCAGTACGCGGGCGCCTGCGCGGGCGAGACCCACGGGAACACCACGAGGTCGACGTCGCGCGCGCGTCGGGCTTCGGTCCACCAACCCCACGGCGCCCACCATCGCAGCGGGAACCGCGCACCGGGCGGCGCGGTCGCGTCGGGGTCATGCTGCGAACCCGGATACAGGAAATGCGGGTACTGCGCCGACCACGACACGATGTCGACGTCGTGGCCGCCGCGCCGCAGCGCCGCACAGAGCGCCGCGCCGCTGTGCGAGATGCCGCCCGGCCGCGGCGGCACCGGGCCGATGTAGAGGATGCGCATCGTCAGGGTTCGGCCATCGCGGGGTCGCGCGGTTTGAACAGCAGCAGGATTCCGCTCATCAGCGCGAGCGCGATCAGCCCGATGATCCGGTCGACCGAAACCGCGAACAGTGCGACCGCCGCGGGGAGCCCCACGAGCGGCGCGAGCGCGGCCGCGAGCACCTCGCGCAGCCCGAGCCCACCGGGCAGGATGCCGACCGCGCTTGCAGCCGATGTCGCAATCGTGAGTGTGAACGTCTCGCTCCACGCGGCGTGGAAGCCGAGGCCGCGCAGCACGAGCACGAAGCGGACCGCGTAGACCGCGACCGACGCGATCTCGATGAGCACGAAGCGCCCGAACCAGTGCCGCGCTTCCGCATCGGACAGCGGGATGCGCAGCAGCGCGTACGCACCCGCGCACGCGACGACGCCGCCCGCGATGAACGCGAGCCCGAGCCCGAAGTGCTCACGGTCGATGAGCAGGACGATTCCCGCGAGCACGCCGGTGGTGCCGAGCCAGATCACGCCGACGCTGCCGAGCACCGACAACGAGCGCTTGTAGTTCGTACCGAGCCCCCGCAGCGCGCGGGCGCGCACGACGAGCGCGCCCGGGATCGGCAGGAGGTTCGCCGCGGTCGCGACCGTGCTCACGCGCGCCGCATGCAGCGGACCGAGCCGATGGCCGAGCGCGCGCCCTGCGGCTACGTACTCGGCCGCGTTCACCAACGTCGACGCGGGCACGCCGACGACACCGAGCAGGACGAGCAGCACGACGTGCCGGTGCGAGTGCACGTGGGGCAGGTCGCGCGCCGCGAGCACGGTCGCGCCGACGAAGAGGACGGCGGCGCCCGCGAGGACCGAGCGCTCCATCGCCGGCGAGCGCCGGCCCGAGCCCACGATCCGCTCGCGCAGCGCGACCACGCGCGCGAGCGCGCCCGACCACCCCGTCGAAGGAGTCGAAGGAGTCGACGGGGTCGACGGGGTCGACGCGTCGTCGGGCGGTTCCGTCGTCACTTCAGCTCGAAGCGGAAGAGGTTCACGTAGCCCGTCAGCAGCTGGGTCATCTGCACGTGATTCTCGCCGAGGTTCGTCGTCAGGCCCGCGAGCTGCGGTGGTTTGAGCCAGGTCTGGTCGTTCAGCAGGTAGACGTGCAGGTGCTCGCGGGTGAGCCGCACGATCACGTCGGTGAGCCGGCCGAGGCTCGGTCGCAGCGACCACACGTTGGTCTCGTCGTCGACGGTGACCGGCCGGTCGTTCTTCACGAGGAACGCGGTCGACAGCACCTGCCGGTTCGGCCACAGCGCCTTCGAGCCGAGCTGCGTGATCACGATCGCGTCCGACGGCGTGCTGTTGAACACCGCGTCGCTCTGGAGTCGGCGCAGGCGCACGTCGGCATCGGTCTGCTTCACGCCGCCGTTCGCGTACACGTTCGTGTGCATCGCGAGCGCGGCGACGACGATCGCGATCGCGAACGCGCCGATCTTCACCGCGCGCGTGCGGTGCGCGACCGCGGCGGCCGCGAAGATCGAGAACATCGCGAACGACGGGAGCATGTAGCGCAAGAACGACGACGAGACCGTGAAGCTCGTCGCGCCGGTGAGGTTGCGAGTTCCCGCGTACGCGACGATCCCGGCGGTCACCGCGAGGGTGCCCCAACCGAGGGCCACGACCGTGCGGTCGTCGCGCTCTCTCAGCACGAGCACGAGGCCACCGAGCCCCGCGAGCATGATCAGCAGGATCTCCGGGCGCAGCAGGTAGATGTGCGCTTGCTTCGCGAACAGCGACGAGCTCACGCCGAGCAGCCCGCGGCCCTTGATGTTGGCGGTCTGGTCGATGAGCTTGTAGGCGAGCGCGTAGCCCGTCCGCTTCGGCGAGCCGTACATCCACGCGTTGAACGCCGCGAACGGCAGGCTTCCGATCGCGGCGACCGCGGGCACGATCAGCCAGCGGCGCCATTGTGCGCGATGGCCGAGCACGAAGGCGATCCAGAGCACGCCGACGATGATCGCGTTGTCGTAGCGGAAGCCGAACGCGAGCGCGCACGCCACTCCGCCGACCGCGAACCACGAGCGGCTCGACGAGCGCGCGGCCCGTACGAACGCGTAGATCGCGAGCAGCACCACGCAGACCGCCGCGGTGTCGGGCGCGTAGATCCACGCGCTGCTGCTCCAGAACGACGTCGTCGACGCGAAGAGGATCCCCGCGAGCCACACCGCGATGCGCGAGCGCGTGAGCTCCCACGCGAGCAACGCAAAGACCATGAGTGCGAGCACGCCCATCAGCGGATCGACGAGCGGTACGAGGTTCGAGTTCACGCGGTGCGCGGCGGCGAACAACGCGACGACGAGCGGGAAGTCCTTCGGCACGACCTTGCCGTTGCGGCTTGCGGCGTCGCGCGGCGTGAACGCGGGCGCGATGTCGGCGGGCACGCGGTCGTAGAGCGGGAGCGTCTCCTGCGGCTTGCCGTGGTCGGCCCACTGTCGCGCGAGCTCGTAGCCGACCGACTGGCGCGGCGACGTGAACACCGGCTCCTTGCGGAACGGGCGCGGATAGCTGAGGTAGAGCCCGGCGAACACGACCGCGAGCGCGACGAGCGCGGCGAGCCGGTGCCCGTTCGTCGGCAGGAGACGCGATCGTGCAGTGTGCGCGTCGGGCGGCGGTGACGGTTCGGGCGTTCCCGGTGCGAGGACTTCGGTCGTCACGACGAACCCGGTGTCGCGCGCACCCACAGCCCGACCCAGTAGTGCGGGGGGAACCCGCGCCGCAGCTTCTGCACGTAGCCCGCGCGCCGCAGTGCGTCCTCGCCGCGTCGCCAGCCGCGCACGTCGGCGTGGCTTCCGACGTACCAGATGCGCGCGCTGCGCGCCGCGACGGTCGCGACCGAATTCGTGAACCGCACCGGATCGGTGTCGGCCGGCACGACGACGTCGTCACGATCGATCATCACGTCGAACGGTGTCGTGACCGACGTGCCGGGCACGGGTCCGCGCAGGTGGAACGGCCAGTCGCTGTAGAGCGCGGTCGCGAAACGCGCCTTCGGGTACAGCAGGATCTCGTCGTGCCGGCTCGCGTGAGCGTCGACGATCGCGAGCATCGAACGCAGATCCTCCTTCGGATACGTGGGCAGGGGCAGGGTGATGATAGAGAGCAGCACCACGAGACCCACCGCGGCGACGCCCGCAATTCCGAGGTTGATTCGGGAGAGCAGCGCGTCGGCTCCGAACGCGAGCGCGAGCGCGAGGTCGGCGTACAGGTAGATGTCAGTGCGGCCACCGCCGAGCGGGTTGCGCTCGAGCGCGGCGAGCGCGGTGGCGAGGACGAGCGGACCGAAGAGCAGGACGGCGCGATCGGGGCGCGTGCGGATCGCGAAGGCCGCGCAGGCGGCGAGCGCGAGCACGGTGAGCGCGGCCGGTAACGGCGTGAAGCCGCGTGCGAGGCGCGAGTAGTCGTGCCAGAGCGATCGGAATACGTCGCCGACGCCGGCGTGGGAGATGTAGTAGCGCTTCCAGTACGCGACGAGATTGCTGTCGATCGCGGTGCGGATCGCGAGCAGGTACCACGCGAAACCGAAGCACGCGTAGAGCGTCGTCGTCTGCACCGCGGCGCGCGGCACGGTGCCCGCGCGACGCGCCGCGAGGATGCCGGCGACGAAGCCCGGAACGACGACGATGCCGAGCGGCGCGGACAGCACGGTCGCGAGCACGGCCGCGCCGCCGAACGCGTACCAGCGCGCGCGCTGTTGCGGCTGTGACAGCAGGCGGTCCGCGATCACGAGCACGATCGTGGCGGCGAGCGCCTCCACCGCGAACGCCTTGACGCGCGACGAATATCGGATGTGCATCGGCGACGTGAGGATGACGCCCGCTGCGAGAACGGCGGCGGGTCTTCCGAGCCGCCACGCGCGCGCGGCGAGATACACGGCCGGCGGGCCGAGGATCCCGCACACGAACGCCGGCAGCTGCGCGCGCAACGACGAGAAGTGCACGACGCTGAACCACGCCTTCAAGAGCACGACGAAGCCGGGCGACGCGACCGAGATTCGCCGCACGTCCTCGACCGAGTGCACCTTCCAGAGCAGCGACACCCACGCGTCGTCGATCCAGAGGCTGTGGGGCGCGAGCGGTCGCGCCCGCAGCGCCGCAGCCAGACCGAGCAAGACGACCGCGACGAGCGCGTCGAGGAGGCGCCCACCGCGACGAGGAGTTGGGGACGCCACTGCCGCCATTCTGGCAAACGACCTGCCGGACCGAGCGGAGCGGGTGAGTGGGTGCCGCGACTGCGGTCGGAGACCCGTGCCGAGACGAGCGAGGACGCGACCATCGGAGCGGAGCGGGTGAGTGGGTGCCGCGAGCTGCGGTCGGAGTCCCGTGCCGAGACGAGCGAGGACGCGACCATCGGAGCGGAGCGGGTGAGTGGGTGCCGCGAGCTGCGGTCGGAGTCCCGTGCCGAGACGAGCGAGGACG
>DATBAK010000038.1 GCA_036271555.1 Acidimicrobiia bacterium | reverse complement strand
GACGACGTCGTCGGCTACCTCCAGGTCTCCGAAGAAGACAGCGCGCAGTACCGCTTCGCGGGCATCGACCTCGCGCTGCGCGACGACGCGCAAGGGCGCGGCCTCGGCTCCGACGCGGTGCGCACGATCGCGCGTTTCTTGCTCGAAACGCGCCGACACCACCGCCTCACGATCGATCCCGCGCTCGCGAACGCGCGCGCGATCCGCTGCTACGAGAAGGTCGGCTTCGCGCGCGTCGGTGTGTTGCGCGAGTACGAGCGCGGCACCGACGGCACCTGGCATGACGGCCTGCTGATGGAACTGTTCGCCCGCGATCTCGTGCGTTAGTGGTACTGCGTTATCGGCGTATCGCCGATCAACGCAGTACCACCGAGGGGCGGGTCAGGCGATCGCACCGGCCTCGCGCAGGCGCGCGAGCTCGTCGGCGTCGAGACCGAGCCAGTCGGAGAGAATCGCGTCGGTGCTCGTGCCGAGCGTCTCGGCCGGCGGCAGCTGGGCAACGCGACCGGCGAAGTCGATCGGCAGCCGCGGCCCCACGAACCCGGATGGCGACCCGGCCGGCGCCGACGGATGGCGCAACGGTTCGAGCAGACCGCGGTGTGCCAGCTGCGCATCGTCGCGCGCCGCAACCGGATCGCGCACCGTCGACGCCGCGATGCCAATGCCGACGAGCAACCGTTCGACCTCCGCCGACGGCAGCGTGCGCGACCACGCCGCGAACTCGTCGTCGATCTCCGGACCACGAGCGGCGCGGTCGCGGATCGTCGGCATCTCGGTCGCCCAGTGCGCGCGGCCGAGCAGGAGCACGAGCTGCTGCCACTGCTCGTTCGTCGTGGTCGTGACCGCGACCCAGCCGTCGCTCGTCGGGTACACGTTGATCGGCGCGCCCCGCGGATCCGCGTTCCCGGTCCGCACCGGCAGACCCGAGTCGGCGTAGTGGTCGACCGGCTCGTCCCACACGAGCGCGGTGAGCACGTCGAGCATCGAGAGGTCCACGTGCTGGCCGCGACCACTTTCGTCACGTTGACGAATCGCGGCGAGCACGCCCATCGCCGCGAACGCCGCGCTCGCGAAGTCGCCGACCGCGGCGCCGCTGCGGGTCGGCGGCCCGGAGGCATCGCCCGTCTTCGCCATCAGACCCGACGCCGCCTGCACCGCCTGGTCCATCGCCGGCGCGCCCGAGCGCGGGCCTGTCTGCCCGTAGCCGGAGATCGACGCATACACGAGGCGCGGGTTCGCCGCGATCAGCGCGTCGAAACCCAAGCCGAGGCGTTCCATCACGCCGGGTCGCGAGTTCTCGAAGAACACGTCGGCGCGCGCCGCGAGCCGCGCGACGAGCGCGCGCCCGTCGGCCTGGTCGAGCGCGATCGACACACTGCGCTTGCCGCGTCCGCGCTTGAGGTACGGGATCGACATCGCGTCGTCAACGGGCGTCGGGCTCGACCCGCCGTCGGCGCGACCGAACGGCGGAAGCTGCCGGCTCGTCTCGCCGCCCGGACGTTCGATCGCGACGACGTCCGCGCCCATCGACGCGAGGAAGAACGTCGCGAGCGGGCCCGCGACGAAACGGGTGACGTCGACGACGCGGATGCCGGCGAGCGGCAGCGGCGCTCGCTCGCTCACGCGCCCTCGTCGCGCAACTTCTGCCGGAGCACGAACTTCTGGATCTTGCCGCTCGGTGTGCGCGGGAACTCGTCGATGCCGCGCACGTCCTCGGGCCACTTCTGCCGCGCGAGCCCGGCGGCTTCGAGATGCTCCCGAACCGCACCGAGCGACGGGTCGTCGTGCCCCGCCAACATGCGCACGAACACCGCGGCGTGCTCGCCGAGCCGCGCGTCGGGTGCGGCGACGACCGCGCACTCCGCGACGCCGGGCAACCTCACGACGAGCTCTTCGACTTCCTGCGCGCTGATGTTCTCGCCGCCGCGGATGATGATGTCCTTCTTGCGATCCGTGATCGCGAGGCATCCGTCCGCGTCGAGCACACCGACATCGCCCGTCGAGTACCAACCGTCGCGGTCGATCGCCTCCGCGGTGCGCGCCGGATCGGTGTAACCGAAGAAGCAGTCGGGACCGCGCGACAGGATCTCGCCCGGCTCCCCCACCTCGACGTCGCGACCGTCCTCGTCGACGAGGCGCATCTCGACGCCCGGCAACGGCTTTCCGTCGGTGCGCGCGCGCTGGTCCCAGGGGTCCTCGAACGTCGAGCCGGTGATCGACGGGTGCTCGGTGCTCCCGAAGCTGCGCGTGCACTCGATCCCCATCGCACGCGCCCGTTCGCACACCGCGATCGGCACGGCCGCGCCACCGAGCCCGATGTGGGCCATGAGCGGACCGTGCACCGCGAGGTCGAAGTCGGGATGGTCGAGCAGGCTCGTGAGGAAGAACGTCGCGCCCTGGCCCGCGGAGAGCCGGTCCTCGGCCATGCCCGCGAGCACGCGCTTCGGATCCCACACGTCGATGAGGTGCACGTGCCGGCGACGGAAGACGGGCATGAGGAGCGCGGCGAGCATGCCGATGCCGTGCCCGACCGGCGCGCCCGTGAGCGGGTCGATCACCTCCGACTCCGCCGGCGGCGCGGCACCGCTCAACTGGATGCCCGAGAGCTGCCGGATCTCGGCGTTGATCGTGCGGTGTACGTGCACGACACCCTTCGGGTCCGACGTCGTGCCGCTCGTGTACGCGATGAGCGCGGGCGACATCGGGTCGACCGACACGGGCGCGTCGACCGAGCCGTGCGCGAGCAGGTCTGCGAACGCGAACGTGCCCGCGGGCGCGCCGTCGCCGACGACTGCGACCCACTCGACCGTGTCGGCGTCACCGGACGTGCGCAGCGTGTCGAGGTTCGCGAGGAAGTCCTGGTGCGCGAAGCGGTCGGCGGTGATCAACGCCTTCACGCGGGTGCGGCGGAGGATGTACCCGACTTCCTTCGCACCGTAGAAGTGCACGATCGGCACGACGATCGCTCCGAGGTACGCGATCGCGTAGAAGGTCGCGGCCGCGTCGACCCAGTTCGGGAGCTGGAAGGCCACCGCGTCGCCGGGGCCGATCCCTCGCGCGCGCAGGCCCGCGGCGACGAGGCGGGCGCGCTCGTCGACGTCGCGGAACGTGCCGCGGTACGGGAAGCGGTCGGAACGCACCGTGAAGAGGTGGTCGGGCGCAGCGCGCAGGCCGGTCGCGAGGATGTCGCCGAGGGTCTCGTCGTTCCAGAAGCCGGCGCGCACATATCCCTGCGCGCGCTGCGCGTCGGGGTCTCGCGGCTGCCAGTCGAACGCCATGTCGGAACCCTACCGACCCGCCTTCCCATCACCGGGCGTGAGCGGGGGCGAGCAGCGCGACCTCGACCGAGTCCTGCGGCGTCTCGGAGGGCGAGCCTGCGAGCCCGACCAGAAATAACATGCCGACGATGGCAGCGAACGACGCGCAGGCGGAGTTCTGGGAGACGCTCGTTCCCGACTGGCTCGCAGCGGAGGCCGCGAGCACGACGGTCGCGGCACCGTTCGGAGTGGCGGCGATGGCGCGACTCCCACTCCGACCCGGTCAGCGCGTCCTCGACGTCGGTTGCGGCTCGGGGTCGACGACGATCGAGCTCGCGCGCCGGGTCGCGCCCGACGGCGCCGCGCTCGGCGTCGACATCGCGCCGTCGATGATCGACGCGGCACGCGAACGCGGCGCGTCGGAAGGCATCGACCACGCGACGTTCGCGGTCGCCGACGCGCAGGTCGAGCGGTTCGGCGACGGCACGTTCGACGCCGCGTTCTCGCGATTCGGCGTGATGTTCTTCGCCGACCTCACCGCCGCGTTCGCGAACATCGGGCGCGCGCTGGCACCCGGAGGACGGCTCGCCTTCGCGTGCTGGCAACCGATCTTCCTGAACGAATGGATGCTCCTTCCCGGGTCGGCGGCCGTGACCGTGACCGGTGCGCTGCCACCGATGCCGGGCCCGGACGAGCCCGGACCGTTCACGCTCTCGGAACCCGACCGGGTGCGCTCGATCCTCACGGCGGCCGGCTTCGTCGACATCGAGGTGACGCCGATCACCGATCCGGTCGTGCTCCCCGCCGATCGGGTCGACGCGTTCGCGCAGCGCAGTCTGCGGATCGGTGCCGTCCGCGAAGCGATGCGCTCCGCCGATCCCGAGACCGCGACGCGCATCGCCGAGGCTGTGCGCGTCGCGCTGCACGAGAAGGTGACCGACGGGCGGCTCGAGCTCGCGGCCGCCGCCTTCGCCGTGAGCGGGGGACGGGACGCGTGATTTAGCCTGACACGCATGTCAGCCATCGATCAGGTGACGGCCGAGGTCATTCGCTCCGCGATGGAGACGGTCTGCTTCGAGATGGCGACCTTCGTGTCGCGCACCGCGACGACGCCGATCCTGAACCAGAGCAACGAGCGCAACGCGACAATCCTCGACGCGCACGGGCGGCTCGCCGCGCTGTCGGTCGGGATCCCGCAGTTCATGTTGTCGTCGACGCTGCCGGTGCGATTCGCGATCGACTTCTTCGGCGACGAGCTGCAGCCCGGCGACGTGATCGTCGCCAACGACCCGTACCACGGCGGCGGTCACCTCCCCGACTTCAACGTGTTCGCGCCGGTGTTCGACGCCGACGACCGCCTGCTGCTCATCGCGTCGATCCAGTGCCACCACGGCGACACCGGCGGCGCGATGGCGGGCGGTTACAACGTGTTCGCGAAGGACATCTGGTCGGAAGGGACGCGCTATCCGTTGCTGAAGATCATCGACGGCGGGCGCGAGCGGCGCGACGTCATCCTGACGATGCGCGCGAACAACCGGCTCGAAGGTTTCGTCGGCGACCTCCGCGCGCAGGTCGGTGCCGCGCAGCTCGGTGTCGCGCGCCTGACGGAGATCGCGGAGGCGAACGGCGCCGACGCGGTGCGCGCCGCGGTCGACTGGACGATCGCCGACGCGAAGCGACGCTTCTCGTCCGAGATCGCGGAGTGGCCCGACGGCACGTACGAAGCCGACGTATACGTCGACTCCGATCCCGCCGGCAATCGCGACATCCATGTGCACGTCGCGATCACGGTCGAGGACGATCATCTCGTCGTCGACTTCGCAGGCTCCGACGAACGGCCCGAGATCCAGGCGTGGTCGACGTTCGGCAACACGCGCGGCTACACGATCGCCCAGCTCGCATCGCTCGTCGATCCGACGATCCCGAAGAACGAGGGCTTCTTCGACTGCATCGACCTGCGCGCGCCGCTCGGCTCGTGCGTGAACCCGACGCCGGGCAAGCCGGTGTCGAGCGGCACCCACCATCCGGGAGTCGAGGTCGGCGACGTGATCGCGGTCGCGATGGCGCAGATCCTCCCCGACCGCTGCGCGCCACAGACGTACAAGTACGGCAGCCCGCGCCAGATGTGGGGTGACCACGACCCGCGGACCGGGCGCGCGTTCTTCGACCACGGTGGTGAGACGAACGCGGGTTGGGTGAACGCGGTGCGCGGCGTCGACGGTTGGGGCGCGCTCGTCGCGTCGAACGGCAACCTCATCAAGGCGTCGGCGGAGCTGAACGAGGTGCTGTTCCCGCACATCCTGCGCGGCCGCAACTACCTCACCGATTCCGGCGGCGCAGGCCAGTGGCGCGGCGGGTGCGGCTCGCACTTCGTGAAGGAGGTGCGCACGCCGACGAGCGTGAACCAGTACGTCGTGAACCAGTACCACGTGCATCCGGGCATCGCGGGCGGCGCGTCCGGCTCCCCGGATCGCTGCACGCTACGGGTCGGCGGACCGCCCGGATCCGAAGTGCACGTCGACCCGTCGGTCGCCGGCGTGCGACTCGAGACCGGCGAGCAGTTGGTGTACGAGTTCGGCGGTGGGGGCGGTTGGGGCGAACCGTTGGCGCGCGATCCGCAGGCCGTGCTCGACGACGTGTGGGACGAATACGTGTCGATCGAGTCCGCGGCGCGCGACTACGGCGTCGTGATCACCGGCACGCTCGACGACTGCACGCTCGCGCTCGACGTCGCCGCGACCGACAAGCTCCGCGCCGAACGAGCGAAGCGAGCGCGACCATGAGAATCGGTCTGGATGTGGGCGGCACGTTCACCGACTGCGTGCTGCTCTCGCCCGACGGCAGCTTCATCCTCGAGAAGACGCCGACGACCCCGCAGGACCAGTCCGAGGGCGTGCTCGCGGGCATCGGCCGGCTCGCGGAGGCATCGGGGTACGCGAGCGCGGACGCGCTGCTCGCGGCCACGACGTCGATCGTGCACGGCACGACGACCGGCGACAACACGATGATCCAGATGTCGGGCGCGTCGACGGGTCTGCTCGTCACCGAGGGCTTCCGCGACGAGATCGAGTTCCGCCGCTGCTACAAGGAAGACATCTGGGATCCTGCGTATCCCGCGCCCGAGCCGATCGCGCGCCGCCGCGTGCGACTCGAGATCCGCGAGCGCATGACCGCCGAGGGCGACGTCGAGACGCCGCTCGACGAAGCCGGCGTGCGCGCCGCGGCGCAGCGACTGCAGAAGCTCGGTGTCACGTCGATCGCGATCGTGTTCCTGCACTCGTACCTGAACGCTGCGCACGAGCACCGCGCGCGCGAGCTCGTGCTCGAGGAGTTTCCCGACGTCGAGCTCGTGTCGCTCTCGCACGAGGTGTATCCGAAGCCGCCCGAGTTCGAGCGCACCTCCACGACGCTCGTGAACGCGTATGTCGGTCCGCCGATCGTGCGCTACCTCGATCGCCTCGAGAGCCGGCTGCGGGGCGCGGGGTACGCGAGCGAGCTGCTGATCGCGACGTCGGCCGGCGGTGTCGCGACGCCGTCGGCAATCGGCAGCCGCGCGGTTGCGACGATCGGATCCGGTCCCACCGGCGGGGTCGTCGCCGCGGCGCGCGCCGCGACCGCCGCGGGTCTGAACGATGTCGTATCGGTCGACATGGGCGGCACGAGCTACGACGTCTGCCTCATCCGCAACGGTCGGCCCGAGCTGAAGAGCGACTGGAACTGGCGGCATCGCTACTGCATCGCGCTCCCGATGGTCGACATCGTGTCGATCGGCGCGGGCGGCGGGTCGATCGCGCACGACGAAAACGGCATCCTCCACGTCGGTCCCGAGTCGGCGGGTTCACAACCCGGTCCCGTCTGTTACGGCCGCGGCGGCACGCGCCCCGCGGTGACCGACGCCGACCTCGTGCTCGGCCGGCTCGATCCGGGCGCGTTCTGGGGCGGCCGGTTGCGGCTCGACGAGGACGCGGCGCGGGCCGCGCTCGCCGATCTCGGTCGCGCCGCGGGACTCGACGCGGAGGCGACGGCCGCCGCGGTCGTCGCGCTCGTCGACGCGCACATGACCGACGCGGTCCGGCGCGTGCTCTCGCTCGCAGGCGCCGACCCCCGAAGGCTCGACCTCGTCGCGTTCGGCGGAATGGGCGCGGTGCACGCAACCACGCAGGCCGCCGCGCTCGGCATGCGGCGCGCGCTGATCCCGCGTGCGGCACCCGGCTTCTCCGCGCTCGGCCTGCTCACCGCCGACCACGTCGTCGACGCGACGCGCACACTGATCTCGTCGTGGGAGCAGGTCGATCCCGCGCGGCTCGAGGCGCTCGCCGTCGACCTCGAGCGCGCCGCGCGCGCGGAGCTCGCGGCCGCGAACGTGCCCGACGATCGCCTGCGATTCGAGTGGCTGCTGAACCTCGTCTATCCGGGACAGACGTTCGACCGCGGCCTGGCGCTCACGCGCCGGTCCGGCGAGCCCTTCACGCTCGATCACGTGAAGGCGGCGGTCGAGGAGTTCCACCGGCAAAACGAGGCCGCGCGGCTCATCGAGGCCCGCGCGCAGGAGCCGACGGTGCGCGGCGTGCGTCTCATCGCAACCGGGCTCGTCGACCGCCCCGAACCGCTCGCGCTCGCGGAGGAGGCGTTGCCGGAGCCCGTCGCACGCCGGCGGCTGTTCGTCGGCGACGGCTGGACCGACGCGCCGGTCTACGACGCCGCGCAGGTCGCGCCCGGTCCCGAGCTCACCGGTCCCGCGGTCGTGCAGAGCCGGTTCACGACGCTGGTGCTGCGACCGAACGACATCGCGCGCGTGCTGCCCAACGGCGACACCCTCGTCGACGTCGCGTGAATGCCGGATTCCTCCGCGATCTCGACGTCGACGCGCTGGTCCTGACCGGCGTCGCCGCGCAGGAGGCGATCGGCGGGCACCGCCGCATCCGCGTGTTCCAGAGCGACCCTCCGGGACCGGCGCTGGTGATGACGCGCGACGGCTCGGTCCACGTGTGCACACCCGACCCCGATGGCGCGTTGCATCTCCCGGCCGACCACGTGCATCCGATCGCGTTCGACCCGACCGCCTTCGCGCGCGCGCTGCCGCGGTGGATCGGTTCCGTGCCGAAACGCATCGCGATGGATCGCGCCGCACCGAGCGCATTCGCGGCGCTCGCGGCCGCGTTTCCGAGTGCGACGATCGTCGACGCCGAGCCTGCACTCGGGCCGCTGCCGCCCGCGGCAACCGGCGGGGTGGTCGACGACGACGAGCTCGTCGCGCCGCGACGCGCTCGCGCGCTCGCCACGGCGGACGCGCAGGGCATCGCCGGCTGGTGGCTGCGCACGCCCGAGGCGATCCGCCTGCTCACCGGCCGCGCGGGCGCGGCGCTCGTCGGCGACACACTCCTCGACGAAGCCGACGTCGAGGCCGCGCTCACCGCGCTGCCGCGTCACGGTCGCATCGCCGTCGACCGCCTGACGCCGACCGAGCACATGCGCCTGACCCAACGGTTCGACGTCGTCGACGCGGGCGGCATGGTGCTCGCGGGCAGCATCCCGCGCGCGCCGACCGAAGTCGCGACCTTGCGCGAGGGCTACCTCCGCACCGAACGCGCGGTCGTGCGCGCGCGTCACACGTGGGCGGTCGGGATGACCGAGCGCGAGTGCTCCGACGTGCTCGCACGCGAGGCCGCGCTGCTCGGACTCCAGCCGCACATCGACCATGTCGTCACGGTCATCCCGCGCGACCGCGCGGCGGTGCCGTGGCTGCGCGGTGAATGGGCGGGGCGCGCGCCGTGGCGGCAGCTGACGTCGGAACGCGTGATCGAGCGCGGCGACCTCGTCGGGCTCGACGCCGGCTGCTTCCACAACGGGTACGTCACCGACTTCGGCGCGACCTACATCGCGGGTCGCGATCCGACCGCTGCGGAAGCGAAGCTCGCGCGCCGTTGGACCGAGCTCGCCGATCGCGTCACCGACGCGATCCGTCCCGGCGCCACCGCTGCCGATCTGCGCGCCGCCGCGCTCGACGGGTGGAGCGCCGGCGAGCCGCCGTGGCCGTGCGGTCTGTACGTCGCGCACGGCGTCGGGTTCGGCGGCGTCGTGCCGCCGTTCGCGGGCACGGATCTCGGCGTCGACGTCGAGCGCACGATGGTGCTCACGCCCGGCGACGTGCTGATGATCGAGCCCTACGTGCACGAGGACGGCGGCGGCGGCTTCCGGGCCGAGCGTTGCGTCGCGGTCACCGCCGACGGGCACGACGTCTGGACCACGCTCCCGATCGAGCAGCTGCGAGCGCTCTGAGATCTCTGGTCGGGCTCGCAAGCTTCGCCCTCCCCGACGCCTCAGTCGACCAGTCGGCCGGGCCGCGGAGCGACCCGGCCGTTCTGGCCGAACGGCGACGACTCAGCTAGCGGATCCCGTTGACCGCGAAGAAGCGCTCGATCATCGCGTTCACCTGATCGGGCACCTCGAGCTGGTTGAAGTGGCCGGCGCCGACCGTCTGGCCGATCGTGATCGTCGGGCACGCGCCGCGCAGCTCGGCGGGCTGATCCGACGCGGTCGCCGACCCGATGGTGAGCAGCGGGACCTCGACGTTGCCGAGCGCGGCAGCGGAGTCGAAGTCGATGATCCCGCGCATCGCAGCCGCCGCCGGGCCGCACGGCATCTCGGACATGCCCGCGATGATCTCGGCGCGGCGCGCGGTATCGGTCGGGAGGAACATGTTGCCGACGAAGTCGGTGCGGTACGCGCCGTCGGTGTCGGTCTCGATGTTGTCGACGACGCCGGCGAGGTACTCCTTCACCCACGCGTTCACCATCGGCGCGGGATCGACCAGCACCGCGGCGCGCACGGCGCCGGGACGCGCCGCGCACGCGAGCGCGGTGACGCCACCCATGCTGTGACCGATCACGACGGGGCGCTCGAAGCCGGCATCGGCCGCGACCGCGAGCACGTCGTCGGCGAACGCGTCGATCGAGTAGCGGCCCGCGCCGGGTTCGGGTCGCGAGCTCTCGCCGTGACCGTGCAGGTCGATCGACGCGACCGCGTGGCGAGACGCAAAGTGCTCGACCTGCGGCGAGAAGAACGAGCGGTCGCACGACCAGCCGTGCACGAACACGATCGGCGGCTCGCCGCGCCCGACCGTCTCGTACGCGAGCTTCACGTCGCCGCGTTGCGCGAACTCCGTCTGCGCCATCGGATCCCCCTCGATCGTGCGCGGACGGTAGCCCCGTAGAGTGCGTTCGTGCCGGTGCTGCTCTCCGAATACGACACGCGTTGGCCCGAGCGCGCCGCCGCGCTCGCCGCGCTGGTCATACACGCGGGCGGGGGCACGGTCGCGCGCGTCGACCACATCGGCAGCACGTCGATCCCCGGCATGGCCGCGAAGAACGTGATCGACCTCCAGGCGCGCGTCGACGACCTCGACCGCGCCGCGGCCGTGCTCGACGCGCCGCTCGCGCGAGCCGGCTTCGTCCGCGAGCCGTGGGACCACGACCACGTGCCCGCGGGCTGGGACGACGATCCCGAGCGCTGGGTCAAGCGGCTCTGGTCGCGTCGCCGTCATCCCGACGGCGACGTGAACCTCCACGCGCGTGTCGCGGGGTCACCCAACGAACGGCTCGCGCTGCTCTTCCGCGACTGGTTCCGCGCCCATCCCGACGCGGTCCCCGCGTACGCGCAGTTCAAGCGCACCCTTGCCGCGGAGCTGGACGACATCGGCGTGTACTCCGACATCAAGGACCCGGTCGTCGACCTCGTGATCGCGGTCGCACAGCCGTGGGCGACCGAGACCGGCTGGACCGCCGGTTAGTGGTACTGCGTTCTCGGCGTATCGCCGAAGAACGCAGTACCACTAAACCCACGGGACACCCGCGGGTCGCGAATCGAGGCGTCGTTGGTCATTGCGGGGGCGGTTCCTTGCCGACGCGACGGAATGCGTCGACGGGCGTGTCCTTCACGTCCTTGTACACGTGGTGCACGCACCGCTCGCCCGGTTGCATCGGCGGGTGCTCGATGCTCGTCGGCGACTCGCCCCATTCGAGCGGTTGGATCTCGTTGTTCACCGAGCAGTGCGCGCAGTAGACCCACAGCTCGTCGCGCATGAACGTGCGACCCGATGGCTCGGTCAGCACGTGGTACGCGTGCTCGCCCTCGTAGCGGCCGTCGTCGATGAGCTTGCCGCCGCTGCCGCACTTGAACGAGAGGATGATCTTCTCGTCGTCCTCGTCGACCTCGACCTCGCCCATGTTGCCGAGCATCGAGCGCGCGATCACCTTGGCGCGCTGCGCGGCGGGCAGGTCGCCCCAGTCGCGTCCGGTCGCGCGGTTCGCATGGTCGCGCCCGCTCGTCGCGCCTTCGGGCCCGGCGCCGGCCGGTTGCGTTCGCGCGCCGCTCCTCCGCGGCCGCACGAAGTCGTCGCCGGTGCGGCGCAGCGCGCGCTCGACGGCGTCTTCACCGAGCTCCTCGGCGATGAACGTGAGCAGCGTCGTGATCCAGTTGATCGAGTAGTCCTTGAGGCTCGCCCACTGCGCGACCGCGCGGTCGACGAGCTCCTTCGCGGCGTCGGCGTCGCCGGCGTCGATCGCGGCCTTCGCCTGCTCCCACAGCGGCGTCCGCATCTTCGCGATCTCGGTGTCGCTGAGCACGCGCTCCGGGTCGGCCATCGGCGAATCGCCTACGCGCGCGGCAGGCCGAGCACGCGCTCGGCGATGATGTTCCGCTGGATCTCGCTGGTTCCGCCCGGGATCGTGGCGCTGAACGAGCGCAGGTACTGGATCGCCCACGATCCCTCGCGCCACATCTGCGGACCGAAGACGTCGAGGTCGACCATCTCGGGCCCGAGCGTCTCGCTCGCGGCGAGCAGGCAGCGCTGCAACGACTCGCTCCCGTACAACTTGAGGAGCGAGTGCTCGGGCGACGCCTTGCCGGCCATGAACTTCGAGAAGCCGCGATAGCCCATCGCCATGAGCGCCTGCGTGTCGACGTAGAAGGACGCGACCGCGTCGCGGAACCGGTCGTCGTCGCCGAGCCGCCCGCCTCCGGGCGCGGGCCGGTCCGCGAGCCCGATCATCGCCCCGACCGCGCGCTGGAGGTTGTACGCGTAGTCGACCCACAGCATCGCCCGCTCGTGACCGAGCGAGCCCTGCGTGATCGCCCACCCGCCGTTCAGCGGCCCGACGAGGTTCTCCTGCGACACCCGTGCGTCGCTGAAGAAGACCTCGTTGAAGTCACAGAAATCGGGCTCCGAGAGCTCGGGGAACGGGCGGCACTCGACACCCGGCGTCTGCATGTCGACGAGCAGCGCGGAGATGCCCTTGTGCTTCGGCGCGTCGGGATCGGTGCGCACGAAGCAGAGACACCAGTCGGCATGATGCGCGCCCGACGTCCAGACCTTCTGCCCGTTCACGACGAACTCGTCGCCGTCGAGCACCGCGCGCGTCGAGAGGCTCGCGAGGTCGCTGCCGGCGCCGGGCTCGCTCATGCCGAGGCACCACGCGATCTCGGCGCGCAACGTCGGGATGAGGAACCGCGCGCGCTGCGCGTCGGTGCCGTAGTCGCGGATCGACGGGGCGATGATGCCGAGCGCCTGCGGGTTGAGCGACCGCGGGATCTCGCGGCGCGACATCTCCTCGAAGTAGATCATCTGCTGCGTCGGTGTGGCGTCGCGACCGCCGAGCTCGGACGGCCAGCCGGGCACGAGCCAGCCCGCGTCGAAGAGCTGCTGCTGCCACGCGCGCGCCCAGTCGGGAAGGTGCGCGCTCGAGAGCTTCGGCTGCTTCAAGACCTCGCGCGGCGGACAGTTCTCCGCCAACCACGCGTCGAGCTCGGCGCGGAACGCCTCGTCGGCGTCGTCGTACTGCAGGCGCATCGGCGGCGAGGGTAGTTTTCCGACACGCGTGTCAGCAATGCGGGCTGACCAGGGCGATCGCACACACGGAGGCGGGGTGGACTTCGAGTTCTCGGAGGATCAGGAACTGCTGCGCGACTCGGTGCGCCGGTTCCTCGCCGACCGCGCGCCGATCGCGAGCTACGTGCGCCCGCTCCTCGACGGCGACGCCGACCGCACGCCCGAGGTATGGGACGGTCTCGCCGCGCTCGGTGTCGTCGGCTTGCTCGTGCCCGAGGAGCACGGCGGTGCCGGCATGGGGATGGTCGACGCCGCGGTCGTGCTCGAGGAGCTCGGGCGCGCGGTCCATCCCGGTCCGTACCTCGCGACCGCGGTCGGCGCGGTCACGCTGTCGCTCGCGGCGGGCGCATCGCGCGAGCACTCGTTCCTGCTGCCCGCGATGGCGAGTGGATCGGTGGTCGGAACGGTCGCGCTGCTCGAGCCGGGTCGGCGCTTCGACGTCGCGTCACCGCACACGAGTGCTCGCCGCGTCGGCGAGGGCTGGGTCGTCGAGGGCGAGAAGGTGCACGTGCCCGACGCGGTCGGCAGCGACGTCGTTCTCGTGAGCGCGACGGTCGCCGACGACGACACCGTCGGCGTGTTCGCGGTGCAGACGAGCGCGGGTGGCATCGAGATCACCGCGACGCCGACGGTCGACGGCACGCGCAAGCAGGCGACGGTCGCGCTCGACGGCGCACCCGGGTGGCGGCTCGGCTCGACCGACGCGTCCGCCGCGGTCGCGCGCACGGTCGACCGCATGGCGGTGGCGACGGTGATCGACGGCGTCGGCGCCGCGGCCCGCGCGCTCGAGCTCGCGGTCGAGTACGCGAAGGAGCGGATCGCGTTCGACCACCCGATCGGCTCGTTCCAAGCGGTGCAGCACCTGTGCGCCGACATGCTGCGCGCCGTCGAGCTCGGCCGGGCCGCGGGCTACTACGCCTGCTGGGCCGCCGACGACGCACCGCCCGAAGAGGCGCACCGGGCCGCGACGATGGCCAAGGCGTTCGCGAGCGAGGCGTTCCCGCAGGTCGGCGGGAGCGCGATCCAGGTCTTCGGCGGGATCGGCTTCACGTGGGAGCACGACGTGCACCTGTACTACAAGCGCCTGCTCTCGCTCGCGTACACGCTCGGCGCGGCCGACGACGCGCTCGAAGAGCTGGCGGCGCTCGCGCTCTCGCCCCGCTCCTGACCGCCCCGCCGCTCGGTTGTTCCGAACGCCGCGGTCAGCGGCGGCGGAAGCCGGCGTAGTAGGCGCCGACGAAGGCGACGACGGCCACGACGAAGGCCGCGCCGCCGCGCTTCGTGTACTTGTGCTTGTACACGTGGCCCGCCTTCGGGTGCGCCACCACGCCCGGGAAGAAGCCGGGCAGGTTCGGCGGCGTGGTCGTGAAGTAGATGATTCCGACGATGATCAGGATCACGCCCACCGCGATCAAGAGCCACCCGATGGGGTTGATGCGTCGCATGGGGGCGCACATTAGGTCGACTGTCTGGCTTATGACCAGTTTGGGCAGCGGGCGAAAGGTTTGTATGCGTCTTACTTATGTGCTTGACACAGTGTAAGTAACATCTATAGTGGTCGGCATGGACCACCGACACGACTCCCACCATCGCGGTCAGCACCGTCGCCCCGGCGCGGCGCGTTCGCGACTGTGGAACGAGCGTGACGGGTCGTGGGAGGTCCACGCGCGCGTCGAGCGCTTCGTCGAACCCGCGCTGCTGCTCGTGCTGCGCGACGACGAGGTGCACGGCTACGACCTCGCGGCCCGGCTCGAGGCGCTCGTCCCCGATGAGCGCGTCGACCTCGGCAACCTCTACCGGATGCTGCGCGGCCTCGAAGAAGACGGGCTCGTCGCGTCCCGCTGGCGCGACGACCTCCCCGGTCGCGTGAAGCGCACCTACGCGCTCACGCCCGCGGGACGCGCGCTGCTCGACGCGTGGGCGAAGGCACTGCGCGCCACCAACGACACCACCACCGCATTCCTGCGGCGCTACCAACAGGAGACTTGATGCATCACCATCACCACTGCGACATCTGCGACGAACGCGAACGCGACCGTCGCCACCATCATCACCACCACCACCACGACCACGACCACGGCCACGATCACGATCACGATCACGATCACGACCGCGAGTCGCGCGGCGGACGCGAGAAGCGCGGTCGTCGCGGTCGGCGGCGCTTCGGCGACCTCGAGTCGCTCGAAGCACTCCAGCGCGACCTCGAGCAGGCCGCGGCCGACATCGCCGAGCGGATCAAGCGGATCCGCGAGCGCACGAACACGCGCGAAACCGACGCTGCGGCCGAGCCGGAGGTCGCCGGAGCGGGCGCGCGGTCAGGCGCGGACGCGTCGTGAACGCACGCGCCGCGAGCAGCACGCACGCGACCGTGTGATCGCCGCTAGTCCTTGACGAGGAGCAGGCAGCCGCAGGTGTTGCCGCCGCCCGCGGCCGCGATCGCGACCTCGGGCACGCGCGGCACCTGCCGGTCGCCGGCCTCGCCCCACATCTGCACCGCGGTCTCGTGCAGGAACCCGTATCCGTGCAGGCGGCCGGCCGACAGCTGGCCGCCGTGCGTGTTGAGCGGAAGCTCGCCGTCGCGCGCGATGCGGGTGCCGCCCTCGACGAACGGGCCGCTCTCCCCCACCTCGCAGAACCCGAGCGCCTCGATCCACGACATCGTGATGAACGAGAAGCCGTCGTAGGCCTCGAGCAGCTGCACGTCGCTCGGCTTGAGGTCGGTGCGCGTCCAGAGCTGCGCGGCCGCGTCGCGGTTCGCCATCGTCGACAGGTCGTCGAACTGGTCCCACGACGGGCGGCCGTGGATCGCGGAGCCGACCGCCTCGATACGCAACGGCGGCTTGCGCAGATCCTTCGCGCGATCGATGCGCGACACGATGACCGCGGTCGAGCCGTCGCACGGCGCGTCGCAGTCGTAGAGACAGAACGGCGTCGCGATCATGCGCGCCGCGAAGTAGTCGTCCATCGACATCGGCGCGGTGTAGATCGCGTTCGGGTTCAACGCCGCGTTGCGCCGCGCGTTCAACGCGATCCACGCGAGCTGCTCGCGCGTCGTGCCGTACTCGTGGAAGTGGCGCTGCGCGAACATACCGATCCAGATCGCGGCCGACGGTGCGGAGAACACGAGGTTCCACTGCATGAACCCGCTCGCCTTGAAGCTGCCGCCGCCCCCGCCGCCCGGCATCACCGCGGAACGACCCTTCGCACCCTGCGCGCTGCCCTCGTAGACGCTGCGGAAGCAGAGCACGTGGTTCGCGAGTCCCGACGCGACGGCCATGCACGCGTTGATCACCGAGCCGAGCTGACCCGATGTCTCGAGCCCACTGCCGTACCAGCCGCAGTTCAGCCGCAGCGCGTCCATCACGTCGTACGCGCCGGCACCGCTGAACCCCGCGGGCGTGCTCATCGGACCCGGATAGGTCGAGAGGCCGTCGATGTCCTTCGTCGTCAGACCTGCGTCCGCGATCGCGGCGAGACACGAATCGAGCGTGAGCTCGAGCGGGTCGCGCCCGAGCCGGCGTCCGATCTCGGACTGCCCCACCCCGCTGATGCAGGCGCGCCGCTCGATGATCTCGTTGGCGGTACTCACTCGCTCGCTCCTTCGTCGGCTCCCCTTCGGGACGCCGACTCGCACGCTCGCTGGGCGAGCCTCGACGCTCGCTCCGCGCTCGCCTTCGGCCGCGGGTTCGACGGCGTCATGACGTGTATCCCGGCGGGGCGAAGAGCGGGATCCAGACGTCGCCGTCGGGGTCGGGGTGGTGCTCGAACACGACGTGCAGCGGCATGCCGATCTCGAGCGCTTCGATCGGTACGCCCACGACGTTCGTGGTGAGCCGCACGCTCGGCTGCTCGACGATCTCGATGATCGCGACCACGTACGGCAGCTCCGGACCCGGCATCCACGGCTGGTAGTTCACCGAGTAGGTCGTGAGCGTCGCGTCGCCGGAGACGGCCTCGGTCGCGAGGTTCTTCGAGTGACACATCGGGCAGATCGGCTGCGGCGGATGGATGTAGAACTTGCAGTCCTGGCAGCGCCAGAACACGAGCTCGCCGCGCTCGCCGCCCTGCCAGAACGCGCGGTTGTTGTCGGTCAGCTGCGGCAGGATCCGAAAAGGCACGTCAGTACTCATGGTCGCATGCTCGCTCGTCTCGGCACGGGGTGCCGCCTCCGATCAGAAGGCTGAACGCTCACCGGCTCCGGTGCTTCAGCCACGCGTCACTCCGCTTCGGTCGTGCGCGCGGCGTCGAAGCCTTCGCGCGCGTGGGGAATCGCCTGCACCGCGGGAAGCAGCCCGACGCCCGGCGTCGTCAGCATGATCGAGCCGAGCACCTCTTCCCAGGTCGCGCCGACCTCGTGCGCGAGCATCGCGTGACGGCGCACACCTTCGTGATTGCGCAACACGACCGTCACCGCCATGCGGATGAGCTCGTGCGTCTTGCGGTCGGGCGCGGTGAGCGAGTCGACCTGCGACATCCACGCGTTCTGCGCCTCGTGCAGCGCGGGAAACACCTCGTGCAGCGGACCCTCGAACGGGAAGTTCCAGTCCTGGCTGGGCAACGAGTCACTCCGACCGTCGACACTCGCGAGCCGACCGAGAATAACCGTCATGTCGGTCGCGCCCGCTCGACTCGGCACGGGCGTTTCAGCCGGCATCCCGTTGCCCGCTCGCCGCTCCGGGCGCCTCTGCCGACGACCCGGTTCCTGCAAGAACCGCCGGTTTGAAGACCGGGATCGTGATGTCGTCGTTCAGCGGACGGAACGTCACCTCGACCGGCATCCCGACGCGCACCACGTCGAGATCGCAGTCGACGACGTTCGTCATCACGCGCGGACCCTCTTCGAGATCGACGACCGCGGCGATGTACGGGACGCGTTCGTTGAACGGCGGCAGGTCGTTCACGACGACGACCGAGTACGTGTAGACGACCGCGCGACCGCTCGCCTCGACCCAGTCGACGCGCTCGCTCCAGCACTTCGGGCAGAACGGGCGCGGATAGAAGTACGTCGCGTTGCAATCGAGGCAGCGGCGCAGGAGGAACCTGCCGTCCTTCGCCGCGTCCCAGAACGGCGCGGTGTCGTTGTCGGGCGTCGGGAGGTCGAAGCGCATCGGTCGGTTCGCTCAGCCGCGCGTCGGCAACGCGGCGACGGCCTGGCCCGCGATCTTCGCCTCGCCGTCCTGGTTCACGAGCTCGCACGCGAGCACGACCTCCGACGTGTCGGGGCGCTTCTCGCTGACGACGACCTTCGTGGTGAGCGTCTCGCCCGGCCACGTCTGCTTCGTGAACCGCACCTTGTACGACTTCAGGTTGCCGATGCCGACGTAGTTCGTCACCGCGGTGCCGAGCAGCCCCGCGCTGAACATGCCGTGACCGAACACGCTCGGAAGTCCCGCGGCCTGCGCGGCCACCTCGTCGGTGTGCATCGGGTTGAAGTCGCCCGACGCACCCGCGTACATCACGAGATCGGTGCGCGTGAGCGCGTGCGAGAGCGGCGGCCCCTCGTCGCCTTCGCGCACGTCCTCGAAGAAGACCTTCTGCTCACCCACGGCGCGTTCCCTTCAAGGCTGGGGTTCGGGATCGCGGGGCAAGCCCAGCAGGCGCTCCGCGATCACGTTCTTCTGGATGTCGGTCGTGCCGCCCGCGATCGTCAGGCAGCGGTTGAACAGGAACGACTGCACCCACGCGCCGGGCTGACCGTCGTTCGTCACCGACGTCGCGCCCGCGAGCCGCATGCCGACTTCCTGCACGCGCTGGTCGTGCTGCACGCCGAGCAGCTTGCGCACCGCCGCTTCCGAGCCCGACGGGTCCGCGCCGCGCAGCGCCGACAGCGTCATCCGGTAGCTGAGGACCGCGAGCGCGTGGGCGGTCGCCGCGAGGCCGCCCGCGGTGTCGAGCGCGGCAGCGTCGTCGGCAAGGCCGTGCTGCTCGAGCTCGCGCAGCACGCCGACGACGCCGCCGCCGATGGTGTTGCTCGAACCCATGTAGACGCGTTCGTTCGCGAGCGTCGTGCGCGCGCAGCGCCAGCCGTCGTGCTCCTGACCGACGAGCCCGTTGTCGGGCACGAACGCGTCGTCGAAGAACACCTCGTTGAACATCGCGTGACCGGTGAGCTCGCGCAGCGGCCGGATGTCGATGCCCGGCGTGTGCATGTCGACCATGAAGCACGAGATCCCGTCGTGCTTCGGACGGTCGGGGTCGGTGCGCGCGAGGAGGATGCCCCAGTCGGCTTCCTTCGCCATCGACGTCCACACCTTCTGCCCGTTCACGATCCAGCCGCCGTCGACCCGTTGCGCGCGCGTCGACAGTCCCGCGAGGTCGGAGCCCGCGCCGGGCTCGCTGAAGAGCTGGCACCACGTGATCTCGCCGCGGAGCGTCGGCATGATCCACCGCTCCTGCTGCTCGGGCGTGCCGTAGACGATGAGGTTCGGCAGCGCCCACGCGCCGACGCTGATGCCGGGCCGCATGATCTTCGCAGCGCGGAACTCCTCTTCGATGACGAGCAGCTCGAGCGCGCTCGCGTCGCGGCCCCACGGACGCGGCCAGCCGGGGCTGACGTAGCCCTCCTCGGCGAGGCGGATGCGCTGCGCGTGCGGGTCGAGCGCCTTCACTTCGGTGAGCAGCGCGCGCAGGTCGGCGCGCAGGCGGTCGGCGTCCTCGCCGACGTCGAGCGAGAGCCGCCGGCGTTCGCCCCTCATCGCGACGCGCGCGGCTTCCTGCCGCCACGAGCTCGGCGACCGGACGAGCTGGAGCAGCGTGACCGCGCGGCGCAGGTAGAGGTGCGCGTCGTGCTCCCACGTGAAGCCGATGCCGCCGAGCGTCTGCACGCAGTCCTTCGCGTTCTCGAAGGCCGCGTCGAGCGCGAGCGATGCCGCGCCTGCGATCGCGAGCGAGCCGCCGTTGTCGCGGTCGTCGATCGCGCGTGCCGCATCCCAGACCGCCGCGCGTGCGAGCTCGGTGCGCGAGAGCATGTCGGCGCAGCGGTGCTTCACCGCTTGGAACTGTCCGATCGGTCGCCCGAACTGGACGCGATCCTTCGCGTACTGGCTCGCGGTGTCGACACACCACTGCGCGAGGCCGATCGCCTCGGCCGCGAACAGCACCGCGGCGAGGTGGTGCACCGTTTCGGTCGGTACCGCGGCGAGCGCGTCGTCGATCGCGACGACCGCGCCGTCGACCTCGATGCGGCCGGCCCGGCGCGTGAGATCGACGCTGCCGAGGTCCGTCACGGCGACGTTGGCATCGGCGAGGTCGAGCACGCACCACGTGGCGGCGCCCGACGTGGTGTTGCGAACTGCGACGAGCGCCACGTCGGCGACGGTCGCGCTGACCACCGGCTCGAGCGCGCCCGACAGCTTCAGCCCGTCGGCGACGGGCTCACCGTCCAGCGCGTTCGTCAGCGCAATCGTCGCGACCTTGGCGCCGGTCGCGAGCTGGGGGAGCAACGCCTTCGCGGCTTCACCGGCCGCAGCCTCGGTGAGCACCGCGGCGGCGAGCACCGTGGGGAGGAAGGGGCCGGGGACGCAGCCGCGACCGAGGGCCTCGAGCACGACCGCGAGCTCGACCGCGCCGTAACCCGAGCCGCCGTGGGCCTCGGGGATGTGCAGTCCGGTCCAGCCCAGCTCGCCGAGCGCGGCCCAGAACTCGGGACGGGCGTCGGCGGGCGCGTCGACCGTGAGGCGCACGACGCTCGGCGGCACCTGGGCCTCGACGAACCGGCTCGCGACCTGCGCGAGCTCGACGTGTTCGGCCGTGATTCCGATCGGCATGACCCCGATCGTCCCACGAAGCTGACGAGCGTGTCAGCTTGGCGCCGGGGGCTCGTCCGATCTGATCGAGTTCGGTGACGCGCCCGCGTCGCTTTTCTCGATCAGTTCCCCCGCACCTCGCGTTTCGTTGGCCGTGGATCCCGCTGAGGAGGACTCAGTGCCAACGGAATGCGCCGCAGGACGTCAGACGATCTTCTCGCCGTCCTTGAAGATGGCGATCGCCTGGGTCGGGCAACCTTGGGCCGCGAGGACGACCTTCTCCTCGGGCGCGCCCTCGGGATCGGTCACGATCGCGATGCCGTCGTCGTCGAGGTCGAACACGCCGGGCGCCCAGAACGAGCAGTTCCCCGAGCCCATGCAGACCTCTCGGTCGATGCGAATCTCGAGCACGTTCCGACCCTACCGGCCGGGCCCGGCGCTCCGCCGATCTGATCGAGTCAGGTGACGCGTCGCGTCACTTTTCTCGATCAGTTCCCCGGAAGGCGGCGAGCGCGGCGGGCGCGGCGAGCACGCGACGTCGCGCACTCCCGTCCCGCGCCCGGGAGCCCGGGCGTGCGAGGGCGACCCGGAGCGACCCGGAGTTATGCGAGCTCGAGGAAACGCTGGTAGCGGGCGGCGACGGGCGCAGCCCAGGCGGGGTCGGGCTCGACGCGGTGGTCGGTGCGGGCCCAGCGCGCGGCGTCGGCCAGCGACGTCTCGAGCCCGGCCGCGAGCCGGGCGAGGAACGCGGCACCGAGCGCGCCGCCCTCGGGGATCGCGACGACGTCGACCGGGAGCCCGGTGCAGTCGGCGAGGCACTGCACCCACTCGCCCACGCGCACGCCCCCGCCGGTCGCGACGATGCGCCGCGCCGGCGTCGGCGACGCGTCGATCATGCGGCGCGTGATGAAGCCCGCAGCCTCGAACGCGGCGCGCCGCACCTCGGCCGGACCGTGCGTGAGATCGAGGTCGACCAGCTGCGCCCGCAACGTCGTGTCGTCGAGCGGTGTGCGCTCGCCGCGCAGGTACGGCACCCATACCGGCACGCGCACCGGATCGCTCGCGGCTGGCGCGCCCTCGCGCAGCAGGCGGCGCGCCCAGTCGAGGAACATCCCGCCCGCGTTGCTCGGTCCGCCGACGAGGAACTTGCCCGGCGCGGTGTGCGGCAGCGGGAAGAAGCCGGGCACCGATGCGAGCTCGGCGGTGACGCACCAGATGATCAACGTCGTGCCGCAGATCACGAGCACGTCGCCGTCGTGGTCGGCGCCCGCGACGATCTGCTCGCCCATCGCGTCGATCGTCCCGCCTTCGAGCACGCAACCGGGTCGGCCCGTGATCTCGCCTGCCGGCGTTCCGGAGATCGCGATGCGCGGCATCTGCTCGGCGCGCACACCGAGCCGGCCGAGCACGGATTCGTCCCACCCGCGACCGTCGAACAACGGGTAGGCGAGCATCGCGCCGGTCGTGCTGATCACACCCTCGCCGCACAGCGCGAAGTTCGCGACCGCCTGCGCGGGCCAGAAGCCGCGCGCGTCCGGCACTTGCGACGACAGCCAGCCGAGGAAGCGGCCGAACTCGCCGCTCTCGACGGGGTTGCCCGCGCCACCGCTCCCCCGCTCGTCGCCGTACAGCAGTCCGGGCGCGCACGGCACGCCGCTCGCGTCGACCGCGGTCAACGACGGCACCATCGCCGCGACCGCGACACCCGCGGCGTCGACCGGTCCGAGCGCCTCGAGCGCGGCGCGCGGACCGTCGAACCAGGCGACGCGCGCGTCGTGCTCGAACTGGAGCGGCGCGGGCACCGAGAACGTGTGCGGGATGCGCGCCGACGCGACGATCGTGCCGTCGGCATCGGCCGCGATGGCCTTCACCGACGACGTGCCGATGTCGATTCCGATGGTGACCGACGACGTCATGGAGCGCGCAGCCTAGGCAGACGGCGCGGTGGGCCGACCACTCCGACCCGCCAGCGCCTCGACGGCCGCGCCGTGCAGGAGCCCGTTCGTGCACACGAACGTCTCGGGCATCGGCGGCCGGTCGCCGGCGACCGTGCTCCAACGCCCGCCCGCTTCTTCGATGATCGGCAGGAGCGCGGCGACGTCCCAGTAGCTCACGATGGGGTCGATCGAGATGTCGAACGCGCCTTCGGCGACGAGCACGTGCTGCCAGAAGTCGCCGAGACCGCGCGTGCGCCAGCACCGACGCGCGAGGTCCATCATCCGCGCGCCGATGCCGTCGGCGTCGAAGCGCGACTGCGTGTCCCACGCGAACGAGATCTGCGCGTCGTCGAGCGACGGCACGGCCGACACGCGCACGCGCGCGCCGTCGCGGAACGCTCCGAGCGCGCGTCCCGCCCACCAACGCGAGCCGAGCGCGGGTGCCGACGCGACGCCGACGATCGGCACGCCGTGCTGCTCGAGCGCGATGAGCGTCGCCCACACCGGCACGCCGCGCACGTAGCTCTTCGTGCCGTCGATCGGGTCGATGACCCAGCGGAACTCGGCGCCGGGCGCGTCGACGCCGTACTCCTCGCCGAGCACGCCGTGACCGGGCGCGTGCGTCGCGAGGTGCTCGCGCAGCGCGCGCTCGACGGCCTGATCCGCTTCCGAAACGGGCGTGAGGTCGGGCTTCGTCTCGACGACGAGGTCGACCGCGCGGAAGCGGTTCATCGTGATCTCGTCGGCGATCCCTGCAAGATCGAGCGCGAGGGCCAAGCCGTCGGCAACGTCCACGGCGGGCGAGCCTACGCAGCGACGCACAGTCCGGTGCGATCCGAGGGCTACCCTCGAAATCGATGGCAGGACCGCTCGAGGATGCACGCGCGCAACTCCTCGACCGGCTGTGCGGCCTGGCGACGACGTTCGTGTCCGCGGGCGAGGCGCCCGGGCTCGCCGACTTCATCCGCCTCTACTACGCGGAGGTCGCGCTCGACGACCTCATGACGCGCAAGGTCGAGGATCTCGCAGGGGCAGCCCGCGCACACTGGCGCCTCGCCGCGCACCGCGCGCCGGGCGAAGTGATCGTGCGCGTGGGCAATCCCGCAGCCGGCGCCGACGGTTGGCAGTCGCCGCACACCGTCATCGAGGTCGTCTCCGACGACATGCCCTTCGTCGTCGACTCCGTCACCGCCGAGCTCGAACGGCACGCCCTGCCGGTGCAGCTCGTCGTGCACCCGGTCGTCGGCGTGCGCCGCGACGACGGCACCCTGCTCGGCCTCGGCGACGGTGCCGACCAGATCGTCGAGTCGTTCCTGCTCGTCGAGATCGAGCGCACGACCGATCCGGTCGAGCTCGCCGCGTTGCACGACGACATCCTGCGCGTGCTCGGCGACGTCGAGGCCGCGACCTCCGACTGGCCCGCGATGCGCGCCCGCGTCGACGCGATCGTCGAGGAGCTCGAGTCCGGCGTCGTGCCGTCGAGCGAGGCGCGCATCACCGCGATCGCGCTGCTGCGCTGGATGGCGGAGGACCACTTCCTCTTCACCGGCTACCGCGAGTTCTCCGTGCGCGCGTCGCAGGGTTCCGACGTGCTCGACGCGCTGCCCGGTACGGGTCTCGGCATCCTGCGCGACCCGAGCGACGACGGGCTCGCGGCGCGCCTGCCGCCCGAGCTGCGCAAGCAGGCGCGCGCCGACGACGTGCTCGTGCTCACGAAGGGCAGCTCGCGCTCGACCGTGCACCGGTCCGCGTACCTCGACTGCGTCGGCGTGAGGAAGTTCGACGCCGACGGCAAGGTGTGCGGCGAGCACCGCTTCCTCGGCCTCTACACGTCCGAGGCGTACCACATGAGCCCGCGCGAGATCCCGCTGCTGCGCGAGAAGATCTCGGCCGTCGTGAACCGCGCCGGGTTCGCGGCAGGCGGTCACAGCGCGCGCGACCTGATCGCGGTGCTCGACGGGTATCCGCGCGACGAGCTGTTCCAAGCGTCGACCGCCGAGCTGTACGACACCGCGACGGGAATCCTCCAGCTCGAAGAGCGGCGGCGCGTGCGTGTCTTCATCCGCCACGATCCCTACGGACGGTTCGTGTCGTGCCTCGTGTATCTGCCGCGCGACAAGTACACGACCGCGCTGCGGCTACGGATCATGGAGATCCTCCACCAGACCTTCCGCGCGACCGGCGAGGACTACCAGGCGCTCGTGAGCGAGTCCGCGCTCGCGCGCCTGCACGTCGTGCTGCGCACCGTGCCCGGCTACGTCAGTGATGTCGACGTCGCGAAGCTCGAAGCCGACGTCGCCTCGGCGACGCGCTCGTGGTCGGACGCGTTGCGCGACGCGCTCACCGTCGAGCACGGCGACGACGGCGGTCGCGAGCTGCACCGCGTGTACGAAGACGCCTTCCCGCCGGCGTACACCGACGAGACGTCGCCGACCGCAGCCGTCGAGGACATCGACTGCCTCGAGCACCTGCCCGAACGACCCGACCTCAACATCCGGCTCGTGCGGAACGACGACGGCACGTTCCAGCTCACGCTCATCGGTGCGGGCGCACCGATCGTGCTCTCGGAGATCATGCCGCTGCTCACGAACATGGGTGTGCAGGTCGTGGAGGAGCGCCCGTACCGCGTCGGTCCGCGTGCGCGTCCGGGCGCGTGGATCGAGCGTTTCGTGCTCCGGCCCACCACGAAGCCCGTGCCGATCGAAGCGGCCAGCGCCAGCCCGCGATTCCAGGAGGCGCTCGCGGCGGTCGTGCGCGGCAGCACGGAGAACGACGCGTTCAACGGGCTCGTCGTCGCCGCCGACCTCGAATGGCGCGAGGTCGCGGTGCTGCGCGCGTACAGCCACTACCTCCGCCAGGCCGGTACGCCGTTCAGCCAGCACTACATCGCGGCCGCGTTGGTCTCGCATCCGGAGCTCGCGCGTGCGCTCGTCGCGCTCTTCCGCGACTGCTTCGATCCGCACGGTCCCCGCGCCGACGACGCGAGCGTGCAGCGCTCGGTCGACGAGATCACGAAGGCACTCGACGCGGTCACGAGCCTCGACGACGATCGCATCTTGCGCTCGCTGCTGCGGCTCGTGCTCGCGACGACACGCACGAACGCGTACAACGACATCGCCGGCGCGCCGGTCGCGTTCAAGCTCGACCCGACGGGCGTCCCCGAGCTGCCGAAGCCGCTTCCCCAGTTCGAGATCTTCGTGAGCTCGCCGCGCGTCGACGGCGTGCACCTCCGCGCGGGACCCGTCGCGCGCGGCGGCATCCGCTGGTCGGACCGCCGCGAGGACTTCCGCACCGAGATCCTCGGGCTCATGAAGGCACAGACGGTCAAGAACGCGGTGATCGTGCCGGTCGGCGCGAAGGGCGGCTTCGTCGTGAAGAACCCGCCCGCCGATCGCGACGCGCTCATGACCGAGGTCGTCGGGTGCTACCGCCTGTTCATCGGCGCGCTGCTCGAGCTCACCGACAACCTGGTCGACGGCAAGCCCGTCCCGCCGCCCGGCATCGTCCGCTACGACGCCGACGACTCGTACCTCGTGGTCGCGGCCGACAAGGGCACCGCGACGTTCTCTGATGTCGCGAACGAGCTCGCGATCGAGCGCGGCTTCTGGCTCGGCGACGCGTTCGCGTCCGGCGGATCCGAGGGCTTCGACCACAAGGAGATGGGCATCACCGCGCGCGGCGCGTGGGAGTCCGTGAAGACGCACTTCCGGGCCCTCGGCGTCGACCCGCAGCGCGAACCGTTCACCGTCGTCGGCATCGGCGACATGTCGGGCGACGTGTTCGGCAACGGCATGCTCCAGTCGCGCGGCATCCGTCTCGTCGCCGCGTTCGACCATCGCCACGTCTTCCTCGACCCGAACCCGGATCCCGAATCGAGCTACCGCGAGCGCGAACGGATGTTCGCGCTCCCCCGGTCGTCGTGGGCCGACTACGACACCACGCTCATCTCCGAAGGCGGCGGCGTGTTCCCACGCGCGCAGAAGAGGATCCCGCTCTCGGATCCGGTGCGCACCGCGCTCGGGGTGACCGCGTCCGCGATGACGTCGCTCGAGCTCATCTCCGCGATCCTGCGCGCGCCGGTCGAGCTGCTCTGGAACGGCGGGATCGGCACGTACGTGAAAGCGACGAGCGAGACGAACCTCGAGGTCGGCGACCGAACGAACGATGCGCTGCGCATCAACGCGACCGAGCTCCGGTGCAAGGTCGTCGGTGAGGGCGGCAACCTCGGCTTCACCCAACGGGCACGCGTCGAGTTCGCGTCCAACGGCGGGCGCATCAACTCGGACGCGATCGACAACTCGGCCGGCGTCGACACGTCCGACCACGAGGTCAACATCAAGATCCTGCTCGACGCGGTCGTGCGCGCGAACGCGATCACCACGACCGAGCGCAACGAGTTGCTCGTGGCGATGACCGACGAGGTGGCCGCGCTCGTCCTCGCCGACAACGTCGCGCAGAACCACACGCTCACGATCGCCCGATCCCAGGCACTTCCGATGGCCGGCGTGCACGAGCGGCTCATGGTCGCGCTCGAAGCGCGCGGGCGACTCGATCGCGCGCTGGAGTTCCTCCCCGACCGCGACACGTTCGCGGCGCGCGTCCGGGGCGGCAACGGACTCACCGTTCCCGAGCTCGCGGTTCTGCTCGCCTACTCGAAGATCTCGCTCGAGGAGGACCTGCGCGACTCGCCGTTGCTCGACGATCCCGACATCGCGGCCACACTCGCCGCCTACTTCCCCAGTGCGATCCGCTCGCGTTTCGTCGGCGAGATGGCGCGCCACCCGCTGCGGCGCGAGATCGTCGCGACCGGTCTCGTCAACCGGATGGTGAACCTCGCGGGCAGCACCTACGCGTTCCGCATCGCCGAGGAGACCGGCGCGTCGGCCGAGGACATCGTGCGCGCGCACCTCGTCGCGGGCCGGATCTTCGGGCAGGACGCGCGGCACGACCAGATCGCCGCGCTCGACGGCGTCGTCGACGTCGACACGCAGACCCGCATGCACCTCGAGCTGCGCAAGCTCGTCGAGCGGTCGAGCCGCTGGCTCGTGCGCTACCGGCCGCGGCCGCTGCCGATCGCGGCGACGGTCGCCGAGCTCGGATCCGGCGTCGCCACCTGCATCGAGGCGATGCCCGCGCTGCTGCGTGGCAGCGAGCGCGACTGGCGTGAGCAGTTTCGCGCGAGTCTCGTCGAGAAGCGCGTGCCCGGCGCGCTCGCCGCCGCGATCGCGAGCCTCGAGTCGCTCGTCGGCGCGCCCGACGTCGTCGACGTCGCGCGCACGCTCGACCGGCCGGTGCCCGAGATCCTCGCGATGTGGTGCGCGATCGGCGACCGTCTGCGGCTCGACTGGCTGCGCGACCGGATCCTCGACGACCTCCCACGCAACGACCGATGGCAGGCGCTCGCCCGCTCCGCGTTGCGCGACGATCTCGCCAACGAGCGGCGCGCCCTTGTCACCTCGGTGCTGACGTTCGCGCCCGGCGTCGCGGCCGACGACGCGATCGACCGGTGGAAGACCGCGCATCCCGGCATCGTGCACGCGCTCGGCGTCATCGACGACCTCGAACGCGAGGGCACGTACGACGTGTCGACCCTTTCGGTCGCGCTGCGCGAGCTTCGGAACCTGTCGCAGGGCGACGTCACGCGGTGAAGCTGGTCGGCACCCTCGAGAGTGTCCTCGCGGGCGCGTCCGACCGGGAACCGATGACGCACACCGACTCGAAGTCGGGCGCGCGCTTCGAGCGCGTCACCGTCGACGGTGAGCGGTTCGTCGTGAAGTACCTCGACATCCGCGACGACTGGACCATGCGCGCGACCGGACAGCTCGCGTACGCGCCGGTGGTGCTGTGGCGGCGCGGCCTGCTCGACCGGCTGCCGTCGTGCTTCGTCCAACCGATCGTCGACGTCGCGACGGCCGACGGCACGCCCGGCCACCGACAGGTCGCGTTGATCATGCGCGACATCGGCGAGTGGCTCGTGCCGGAGGGCGACGACGAGCTCGCGATCGACACGCACCTCCAGTTCCTCGACCACCTCGCGGCGCTCTGCGCGGCGTTCTGGGGTGGCGGCCACGACCTCGAGGTCGTGCCGATGACCAACCGCTACCTCGAGCTCTCACCGTGGACGGCCACCACGGAGGCCGCGATCGAATCCGACGCGGTCGTGCCGCAACTCGTCGGCGAGGGTTGGGAACGCTTCCCCGACGAGGCGCCGCGCGCGGCCGAGCTCGTGCTCGACCTCGCGCGCGACCCGTCGCCGCTCGTCGGCGCGCTCGAGACGACGCCGCTCACGTTCGTGCACGGCAACTGGAAGCTCGGCAACCTCGGCTGCACCGACGACGGCCGCACCGTGCTGTTCGACTGGGAGACGCCGGGCATCGGCACCGCGTGCGGCGAGCTCGCGTGGTACCTCGCGATCAACGCGGCGCGGCTGCCGCACTCGAAGGAAGAGACGATCGACGCGTTCCGCATTGCGCTCCGTCTGCACGGCATCGACACGGAACCGTGGTGGGAGCGCCAGCTCGGGCTCGCGCTGCTCGGTGGGCTCGTGCACTTCGGGTGGGAGAAGGCACTCGGGGGCCGCAACGACGAGCTCGAGTGGTGGGAGCAACGCGCGCTCGACGGCGCGCGGTTCCTCGACTCTGCTCGCTGATCAGCGGATCGGGCAGACCACCTCGACGGGCGTCGTCTGCGCGGTCTCGACGCGCAGGTGGCTACCGCCGCCGCATCCACCGTTGCCGTCGAGGTACTGCGGGCTGTACCCGTTCACCGTGTACTCGCCGGCGGGCACGTCGACCCGGAAGTGACCGCTCGCGTCCGTGACGACCTGCAGGCTCGCCGCACACGCGACGTCCAACGCGGCAGGCGGGCAACCGGGCACCTCCGCCGACGGCGCGTTGTTCGTGACGTTGACGGTGCCCGCGAGCCCGTGCGCGGCGCCGGGCGCGGGGCCACCGACCTCCTCGAGCACCCCCGTGATCGTGCCGATCGCAAGCGGTTCCGGCGGGTCGCCGATCAGCTCGCGGAACGTGATCGTCGAGTGCCGGTAGCGCGCGGTGATCGCCCAGCAGCCCACGCTCGGGAGCTCGATCGCCGACGCGACCCACTTCCCGTGCTCGTTGATCGCCTGGTTGGCGTCGCCGGTCGCACGCCCCGGCCCGTCGAGCCGGCGCGCCGTGATCGTCGGAAGCCCGAACGGGATCGCGTACCAGCCGATCTTGAGCCGGTAGATCGACCCGTCGTGAATCGGGCGGTTCTGCCGGCGGGCGGTCCAGAGCGCGCCGCCGCCGATGACGGCGCGTCCGTCGTTCCACGCCGACACCACGGCGGGCACCTGGTTCGGCGGCACCACCTTCGCCCCGAAGCGACACTGCGGGTTCGTCGGCGCGGTGGTGGCGCTCGGCGACGTCGTACGCACCTTCACCGATCCGCCCGTGCTGCCGATCCCGACCGCGACGATCGCGACGACGAGCGCCGCCGCGAGCACGCTCGTGCCGCCGGCCAGCAGGTTGCGCCGTCGGCGCGCGTGGCGAACGCGCGTCCCGACCGCGGCGCGCGCCGCCGACGTCGCGCGCGGTACCGGACCCGCGAGCTGCTCGAGTTGGTCGCGGAGCTCTTCGATGTTCATTCGTCACTCCCGTCGAGATCGACGCGCAGATGCGCGAGCGCGCGGTGCAGGGTCGCCTTCACGGTGCCTTCGGCGCAGCCCATCACCGAGGCGATGTCGGCGACGGTGAGGTCGCCGAGGTAGCGGAGGACGATCGCGCAGCGCTGGCGCGGCGGGAGCCGATCGAGCGCATCGCGCACGATGATCGTGCTCACGACCGAGCTCGACGCGTCGGGCACCGTCACCGGCGCCGGTTCGACGGCGGGCGCGCGCCGCTCGCGCCGCCAACGCGACCGCTCTGCGTTCAGCGCGACCACGTAGACCCATGCGATCGGCCGGTCGAGCGTCGCGACCTTCGACCAGTGCCGGAACGCGCGGGCGAACGCCTCCTGCGTCAGGTCCTCGGCGCGGCCGGCATCGCCGATCGCGAGCGCCACGGACCGCAGGACCGCGCCGTAGTGCTCGTCGAAGAACGCCTCGAAGTCGTTCCGGTCGGCCTCCACTGCGAGGAGAACCCGTGGCGGCCGGGGAACGTTTACTCCCCGGCCCGACCGATCACGGCTTGAGGACCTCGATCACCGTCGCCGAGCCCATGCCGCCGCCCGCGCACATGCTCGCGACGCCGTAGCCGCCGTTGCGGCGGCGCAGCTCGTGGATGAGCGTGACGATCATCCGCGCGCCGGTGCACGCGACCGGGTGGCCGAGACTGCAGCCGCTGCCGTTCACGTTGGTGATCTCGTGCGGGATGCCGAGGATGCGCGTCGACGCGACGCACATCGACGCGAACGCCTCGTTGATCTCGAAGAGCGCGATGTCGTCGATCGAGAGGCCGACGCGCTTGAGCGCCTTCGGGATCGCACGTGTCGGCCCGAAGCCCGTGTCCTGCGGCGGCAGGCCCGCCGACGCCCAGCCCCGCACGATCGCGAGCGGCTCGAGGCCGTGCTCCTGCGCGTACTCGCTGTCGACGATCACCATCGCCGCCGAACCGTCGTTGAGGCCCGACGAGTTGCCGGCGGTGATGCTGAAGTCCTCGATCTCGGGGTGCAGCGGCTTGAGGCCCGCGAGCTTCTCCATGCTCGACCCGCGACGCGGGTGCTCGTCGACCGAGAACGTCTTCGTCGTGCCGTCGCGCAGCTGTACGTCGATCGGGAAGATCTCCTCTTCGAGACGACCTTCGTCGATCGCCGCGACCGCGCGGTTGTGCGACTCGCACGCCCAGTGGTCCATCTCCTCGCGCGTGACGTTCGCCTTCTGCGCGGTGTTCCAGCCGACGGTGATCGACATGTCGAACGCGGGTGCGTTCGGCTGTTCGGGGTGGCTCGGCGACATCCACTGCTGCATCTCGTCGGTGCCGAGCACGCGCTTCATCGCCGACGGCGACGTCGAGATCGACTCGGTGCCGCCCGCGATGACGACCGTGTCCATGCCCGCCATGATGCTGGCCGACGCGGTCTGCACCGCGGCCATGCCCGACGCGCAGTGACGGTTGTGCACCATGCCCGGGACGTCGGTGAGGCCGCTCGTGATCGCGGCGTAGCGCGCGATGTCGCCGCCGCCCTGGAGCGACTCGCCGAGCACGATGTCGTCGACGTCGGCCGCGGGCACGTTCGACCGCTTCAACGATTCGGCGACCGCGTACTTCGCGAGGTCGAACGCGCTCACGTCGAGCAGCGAGCCCTTGCGTGCGGTTCCGATGGCCGTACGGCAGGCGGAGACGATGACGGCGTCGCCCATGTTGGCGTCCCTTCGCGGTCGTGGTGAGACCGGCGCATCGTAACGACCGCCGGATCGGGCTGAGAAACCGAAGCGGCCGGGCCGGTTAGCCTCGCCGGTCGTGAGCAACGTCGTCGCGATCGACGAGCTGTTCGATGCCGCGGGTGCGGCTGCGATGGTCGAGCTCTGCGAGCGCTTCGGCGCGTACCGCATGTACGCGGAGCTCGAGCAGCTCGACAGCGAGATCGGCCGTGGCCTCTCGCAGCGCCACGACAGCGTCGTGAACTTCATCCGTACCGGCGGCCGCCTCGGCACGAACGAGCCGCGACGCGCGCTCGCGGTCCGCACGAGCTACTTCCGCGAGGAGTACGCGTACGGCGAGACCGCGCGCATCGAAGGCATCCAACCGTTCCTGCATCACGACGCGTTCCTCGAAGCCGCGCGCGCGGTGCACGGCCGCGCGGTGATCGAGCCGGCGATCGCGTACGCGAACCTCATGGTTCCGGGCCAGGAGCTCGCGGTGCACACCGACGTTCCGGAGTTCCGCGGCCTGAATCGGAAGCTCGTGCCGCAATGGCTGCTCGTCGTCATGCACCACTCGGGTCTGTTCGACGAGTGGCGCATGCCGATCGCGACCGGCATCGCGTGGTTCCACGACTGCGACGGCGGCGCGCTCGCCTACTGGCCCGACGGTCCGTTCGCGCCGCCGGCGACGCACCCGGCGAAGTTCAACACCGCGATGGTGCTCGACACCGACAGCGTGTTCCACGGCGTCGACCGCATCGCCGCGGTTCCAGCCGACGACCTCCCGCCGCTGCGGCCGGGCATGGTGCTCGACCCCGTCGGCGCGCGGCAGTGGACCGTGCACTACGCCGACACCGAGCCCGTCGCGCGCTACGACTGGGACGACCTGCGGTTCTCGGTGTCGTGGAAGGCCTACTGCTTCCGCGACGAGGCGGAACGCGACGCCTGGCGCGCGCACGCCGGCGACCTCACGCTCGACGCGGTGGTCGAACGGCTGGTCGCCGACCTCGTCGCACGCGGTCGTGTCGAGCCGGCGGTCGACCGCGACTCGCAGCTCGGGCTGCTCATGATCGATGAATACGTGCGCTTCCCGGTGCCTTCTGGTCGCGTCAATCGCGAAGCAGGCGGTCTTCCACGGCCGCGAGCTTGCTCGTGAGCCCATCGGTGACGCTCGGCCGGTAGTCGATCTTCACGACGAGGCTGACGCGCGGCGCCGACTCCGCGACCTTCATCGTGCAGTCGCGGATGAGCGCCATCACGTCGTCCCACTCGCCCTCGACGTTCGTGAACATCGCGTTGGTCTCGTTCGCGAGCCCGCTCGCGCGCACCATCCGCACGACCTCGGCGACCTGCTCGCTCACCGACTCGCCGACACCCAGCGGCGTGATCGAGAACGCCGCGATCACGAATTGTCCAGGTCGAGCACGCGCTCGTATCCCGCGGCGGGCGTACCGGGCGGGTTGTTCTCGTCGGGCTGCGCGCCGGGCTTCGGCACGCACACCTCGCCTTCCAAGCCGTCGGGGTCGGTGAAGAACAGCGACAGCACCGGGCCGAAGTCGGTGACGAACCCGTCGGTCGCGCGACGCTCGATGAGGCGCCGCCGGATCTCGTCGAACGCGTCGATCGACGCCGCGAGCAGCCCGATGTGATCGATGCGGCCGCGCCCGAACATCGGCGTCTGCCGCTGCGCCTCGGGGTTGCCCGGGATCTCGAACACGTTGAGCTCGTGCGTCGGACCGATGTCGATGAACGACAGCCGCATGTCCTCACCGGCCGCGAAGTCCTTCGTCACCGGCGCCTCGAACACGTCGGCGTAGAACGCGTGCAGCCGCTTCGCGTCGTTCGTGAGGATCGCGACATGGTTCACACCGTTCAGCAGCATCAGGCGCTCCGTTCCAGGACGCGCCCGGCGCGGCGGCCCATCAGGTCGAGGAAGTTGTCGCAGTAGAAACGCTGCTTCACCTCGTCTCCGACACCCGCGAGCGACGCTTCGAAGCGCTCGACCGGCCGCCGGCCGCCTTCGACATGCGGGTAGTCGGACGAGAACATGCAGATCTCGGGCCCGTTCTGCTCGATGATCCAGCCGACGTCCTCGGTCGGATAGGGCGTGAACCGGACCTGACGCGTCACGTACTCCGTCGGCCGCAGCGCGAGACCGCGCAGCCGTTCTTCGTGCCGCGCGAACGCCTCGAAGGCGGCCTCCATCTGCCGCGTCCACGACGGCACCCAGATCGCGCCCTGCTCGATCACGCCGATCCGCAGGTTCGGGAAGCGGTCGAGCACGCCGTCGAAGATCATCGTCGCGAGCGTCTGCTCGGGAGGGCGCGGGATGCCCATGTAGTCGACCGAGCGGAAGTTCTCCTCGCCGCCGTGGAAGTCCGGCGGAATGGGCTTGCCGTTGACGAAGTAGCGAGGGTCGATCAGCGTGCCGGTGCCGCCGACGTGGAACACCACGGGAATGCCGGCCTCCTCGGCCCGGGCCCAGACGCCGAACAAATCGGTGTGGCTGGGTGAGTACTGCGGCGGGCAGCCTGATGCGATGAGCAGCGCAGCCGCGCCCTGGGCCAGCGCGTCCCCGGTGGCGGCGACGGCCCGCTCGGGGTCGGCCAGCGGGACGTAGAGGGACGGCAGCAGCCGCGGGTCGCCGGCGCAGAACTCGAGCATCCCGCGGTTGTGGGCGCGGGCGGCCGCGTAGGCGAGGTCGACGTCATCGTGCTCCATGTCGTGCAGGCGCCCGTTGTGGAACGTGTTGAAGACGAGCTGGCTCGAGAACCCGAG